>NZ_CALVGO010000044.1 GCF_944327125.1 uncultured Faecalicoccus sp. | reverse complement strand
ATCATCATAGGGATTATACAAAAAAAGCGACCAGATTACTAGTCGCTGTGTACTTTGATACGATTCATCGCCCGCACCAGGGCCAACTGTGAACGTTTCATATTCGTGGCACTGTCTTTCTTGTCGATTCTTTCCCGAGCGCGTTTGTAAGCCCGTTTGGCTCGTTCGATATCGATATCGCCTTTTCCTTCGATCGCATCGGTCAGGATCAAAGCCTTATTGTCTTCCAAATGCAGAAAACCGCCAGCCAGGGCATATTCCAGTTTCTGCTCGTTCTGATCTTTTAAAGTCAGTCGGCAAGGAACCAGGGCGGCAAAGATCGGCATATGATTGCTTAACAATGTCATTTCACCGTTAACACTGGTCACATGGATGCTCTGGACATCTTTTTGTGTATACTGCCCCAACGGAGTTACGATTCTTAAAGAAATCATAGTTATTCACCAGTCAGTTCTTTGGCTTTTTCGATCGCTTCTTCAATCGTTCCCACAAACATGAAGGCCTGTTCTGGAAGATCGTCAAACTCTCCATTCAAGATGCGCTCAAAAGAACGGATCGTATCTTCAAGCGGTACATATTTTCCCGGAATGCCGGAGAACACTTCCGCCACGTTGAAAGGCTGGGATAAAAAGTTTCGAACACGACGGGCGCGGTTGACGATCTTTTTATCATCTTCGCTTAATTCATCCATTCCTAAGATCGCAATGATATCCTGAAGTTCCTTATAACGCTGAAGAATGCTCTGAACGCCCCGCGCTACATCATAGTGTCTTTGTCCCACGACCAATGGATCCAGGATCCGGGAATTGGATTCCAGAGGATCTACGGCCGGATAGATACCCAATGCGGCGATATCACGGTCCAGTACCGTTTTCGCATCCAGATGTGTAAAGGCCGTTGCCGGCGCCGGATCGGTCAAATCATCGGCAGGAACATAGATGGCCTGCACCGAAGTGATCGAGCCTTCATTGGTCGATGTGATTCGTTCCTGCAGCTGACCCATTTCCGTAGCCAGGGTCGGCTGATATCCTACGGCGCTAGGCACGCGTCCAAGCAAGGCGCTTACTTCTGAACCGGCCTGCGTAAAACGGAAAATGTTGTCGATAAAGAGTAAAACATCCTGATGATCTTTATCACGGAAATGTTCGGCCATTGTAAGACCGGTCAGCCCCACTCGCATTCGGGCACCCGGACTTTCATTCATCTGACCATAGACCAGAACCGTTTTATCCAAGACCCCGCTGTCTTTCATTTCATGATACATATCATTTCCTTCACGGGTTCTTTCTCCAACACCGACCACAACGGATTTTCCACCGTGTTCTTTGGCGATGTTGTGGATCAACTCCTGGATCAATACCGTTTTGCCGACACCGGCACCCCCAAAGAGACCGATCTTTCCTCCCTTGGCATACGGGCACAGCAAGTCAATGACCTTGATTCCCGTTTCCAAAGGAACGCTTTCCGTACTTTGTTCATCAAAAGCCGGTGCACTTCTATGGATCGGTTCATATTCGACATCTTCCATTGGACCCAGACCGTCAATGGGCCGGCCCAATACGTTAAACATGCGTCCTAAGATCTTATCTCCTACAGGAGCCTGGATCGGCTTGCCTGTATCAATGGCATCCATTCCTCTTACCAGTCCATCGGTGCTTCCCATCGCAATACAGCGTACACGGTCCGCTCCGATTCCCTGTTCCACCTCGACAATCAGACTTTCCTGATTGTCTCGTTTGATTTCTATTGCGGTCAAAAGGTCAGGCAAATGATCCTCATCGAAACAGATATCGACGACCGGACCAATGATCTGTACTACTTTTCCAATATTTTCTGACATCTTTTACCTCCTAAACCAGCGCATTGGCGCCGCCTACGATTTCTGTGATTTCCTGCGTAATGGCGGCCTGACGTGCCTGGTTAAACGCTAATTCCAGAGCTTCCTGAAGTTCGTTGGCATTATCCGTGGCACTTTCCATGGCCATGCGGCGGGAAGCCTGTTCACTGGTCTTACTTTCCAAGAATTTCGAATATAAGACCGATTTGGCAGCCATAGGGATCACGTTCTCCAACATTTCTTCTTTTCCCGGTTCAAATATCGTTTCCGATCTTAATTTATGTTCTTTTTCTTCTTTTTTAGAGACCGGAAGAATCGTCTCCAGTTCCGGAATAAAAGTCAATGTATTCTTATAATGTGTATAAAGGATCTGAATACTGGAGATCTTTCTATTCTCATAAAGTTCCAAAGCTTCTTCCATGCACTGAGACAAAGCCCCGTAAACAATATCTTCATTGAGATCGCTCAGTTCCTTATGCACCGTATAGTCTCGGCTTTTGATCCAGTTGATCCCTCGGGAACCCACCATGACAATGAGATCCTCCTTGTTCAGATGCGTCTGGATCATTTTGAAAAGATTCGCGTTATAGCCTCCGCACAATCCCATATCACTGGTGATCACAAAAACATAATTGGTTTTTTCTTTTTCGGCATTCAAATAGATCGATTTCTCATCGGCAGAACGCAGCACCAAAGTTAAAAGCTCCTGTAAAGCCAAAGCGTATTCCCGGTTTTCTTCCATCGCCTGTTTTTGTCTGGTAAGCTTGCTGGAAGCGACCAGCTGCATGGCCTTCGTGATTTTTTTCGTGGAATCCACCGATTTTATCCGCGCTTGAATTGCCTGTCTACTCTGTGCCATACACTAAGCTCCCACAGTCAGTGAAAACTCTTTTGCGTAGGCATCCAAGGCTGTTTTGATCTGCGCTTCCAGATCTTGATCCAATGCCTTTTTCGTTTCGATCTGGTCAAGAATATACGGATATTCCCGATTGATATATGCCAGTAAACCGGCTTCAAAAGCCTGCACTTTATCCACTGGAACGTCTTTTAAGTATTTATGTTTGGCCGCAAACAAAGAAACGACCTGTTCGCTGACACGCAAAGGCGCGTATTGTTTCTGAATCAAAAGCTGTGTCAGACGAGCCCCGTGATTGAGCACTTCCTTAGTTGCCGGATCCAGATCCGAACCAAATTTAGAGAAAGCTTCCATCTCACGGAACTGAGCCAGTTCAAGCTTTAAGGATCCCGAAACCTGTTTCATCGCTTTGATTTGAGCCGCCGATCCTACACGGCTTACAGAGAAACCAGAATCCACACTTGGACGCACCCCCTGATTGAACATATCGGTCTTCAGGAAGATCTGTCCGTCGGTGATCGAAATGACATTGGTTGGAATATAGGCAGAAATATCGCCAGCCTGGGTTTCAATGATCGGCAAGGCCGTCAAAGATCCATTTCCATAGTCTTCATTCAAACGAGCCGCTCTTTCCAATAAGCGGGAATGCAGATAGAAAACATCGCCTGGGTAGGCTTCCCGTCCCGGAGGCCTTCTTAACAGCAGCGACATGGTACGATAGGCAACGGCGTGTTTTGACAAATCGTCATAAACGATCAAAACATCTTCCCCATTTTCCATCCATTCTTCCCCCATGGCACATCCGGCATAAGGCGCCAGATACTGTAAAGGGGCCGGTTCGCTGGCCGTTGAAACAACGATCGTCGTATAGTCCATGGCGTGATGTTGTTTCAGCTTTTCAACGATCTGCGCCACGGTACTGGCTTTCTGGCCGATGGCCACGTAGATACATTTCACATTCTGACCTTTTTGATTGATGATCGTATCAATGGCAATCGCCGTCTTTCCCGTCTGACGATCTCCAATAATCAGCTCACGCTGACCGCGACCAATCGGAATCATAGAATCAATGATCTTTAAACCGGTCTGTAAAGGAACCGAAACGCTTTTACGCGTCATAACGCCGGGAGCCACGCGTTCTACCGGGCGGGTTTTTGAAGATTCAATCTCCCCCTTGCCGTCGATAGGCTGACCCAGGGCATTGACAACACGTCCCACTAAGGCATCCCCTACGGGAACTTCTACGATATGACTGGTCCGTTTGACCAGGTCCCCTTCTTTGATATCGTTATTTTCCCCCATTAAAACGACACCCACTTGTTCATCTTCCAAGTTCATGACCATGCCGTATACATCATGAGGAAACAGTAACAACTCTGACATCATCGCATTGCGAAGTCCGTAAACCGTTGCGATCCCGTCCCCAATACTGAGAACCGTTCCGCTTTCGTTCATTTCTAGATCCTGGTCGATATTTTGAATTTGTGCTTTGATCAATTGAGAGATCTGCGCTGGATTTAAACTCATAGTATCACCTTTCTAGTTCTTTATTTTTTCTTTTATCGCTTCCAAGCGCGATAAAACGGTATTGTCTAAGACAAGATCACCAGCCTGTACCCGAAGTCCGGCAATCAGTTCCGGTTCGATCTTGACAGACAAAGTGACTTCCTTGTTCAGCTTTTTTTCCAGCATCTTCTTTAGAGATGCTTCCTGTGCCGGATCCAATACACAGGCACTTTTCACAAGGACATTTTGAATATCGTGATCTTCCTGATAACACGTTTCAAAAGCTTCGGTAATCTTTGCCAAAGCCTGGATCACACCATGCTCATTGAACACCAGCAGCGTCTGCATCAGGATGGGATCCAGTTCCTTTTCAAACAAAGAAAGAAGCCATTCCTTCTTTGTAGCTTTCGCGATCTTAGGATGGGATAAGGCAAGGACAAATTCTTTTTCCTCTTTCCATATTTGCGAAAGTTCTCTTAAACTTTTTAAAAACTCTTCTTCCTTCTTTGTCTCTTTGGCAATCTCATAGACAGCCTGCGCATAAGGCATCCATTCTTCTACCATTTGGAATTCCCTGCCTCATCGATAAATTCATCAATGTATTCTTTTTGAAGAGATGGATCCATCTCTTTTTTAAGAAGTTTCCGGGAAACTTCCAAAGCCACAGAACCGATTGCTTCCTTCATATCCTTTTGCGCATTGAGCTTATCTTTTTCAATGTCTTCCTGTGCCTGTTTTTTCAGACGGGCTACTTCATCCTGTGTTTTCTCCAATATCTGCTGCTTTTCCTGAACGGCACTGGCCCTTGCCGATTCCAAGATCGCATGAGCCTCTTTGCCGGCATTCTTCATTTTTTCATCGTACTGTTCTTTGATATTCTGCGCTTCTTGTTTCAATTGAACCGAAGAATCAATGTTTCCCTGGATCAAATCCTGACGCTTTTGAATGTAGGCTAAAAGCTTATCCCAGAAAAACTTCTTTGCGATCAAAACGATCAAAAACGTAGAAATACAGACAAGAACGACATCCGTTAAAGAAATCCGCAGATAGTTATCAATATTGAAACCATCCATACTGTATCACCGTATCAAATTAACCTTTGATAAAGATCAATAAGATCGCAATGACCAGAGAGTAGATCCCTGTTGTTTCGGCCAGGGCGATACCCAATACCATGATGGACTGGATCTTACTGGCAGCTTCTGGATTGCGGCCCACACTTTCCGCCCCTTTACCAGCGGCAATACCCTGACCGATCCCCTGACCAAGTCCAGCAACCATCGCAATACCAGCACCTAATAAAGCCATACCCTGTACAAAAAATTCATTAAATTCCATTTTATTTTCCTCCTTTTTATTCTTCTTCAGAAACCTGCTGTCCTAAAAAGAACGAAGCCAGGGTGAAGAAGATGTATGTTTGAATCACTCCGGAAAAGATATCAAAGTACATATGCAGGAACGGCGTAACCGCAAATCCCAGCACGCCCCAAGGCATCAATGCCTTCAATAAGGTATATACAAGCATCGTAATGATACTTCCGGCCAAAATGTTTCCGAACAGACGCATTGTCAAAGAAATCGGCAATGCCAGCTCGCCTATAATATTCAACGGTGTCAACAGCACCATCGGTTCTGTCAGTTCTTTTACCCGCGCCAGCAGTCCGCCTTTTTTGATGGCGTTGCCCTGGATCATCAGCCACATCGTGATGGCCAGTGTCGCATTAAAGCTGACGTTGCTGGTCGGGTTTTGCAGTCCAACCAGCCCAATCAGATTGGAAACGAGCATCATTAAGATCAGCGTTCCAAACAAAGGAATGTATTTTTTGGTGGTTTCCTTGAGATTGGTCTTGATCACAAACAGCACAAGATTCAGCGCTTCCTCGCAAACGTACACGATTCCTTTGGAAGCTTTGGCTGGATCGGCTTTTTCAATTTTCTTACCGGCAACGATAAAGAAAACCGCAAAGACGAGACAAAGCGCCAGCCATACACAAATCGACTGTTGGATCTGCAGAGTATAAGAACCAATATGAATTTCTAATGCACTGACATCATGCATCGTGATCCATCCTTCCTAATTGGAGCGCATAAACCAGAATGGCCAGTTTGTGACATAAAAAACCCGCAAGAAGGGCAATCACCGAGAAGCCAAAATAGGCCGCTGCTCCAAAAAAACAAATATAAAGAAGATAACGGGACAGATACGCTCTGGTTCCTTTTTGTTTTTCCAGTTTGTCGTCATCTCCCATTGTCACCGTCATTCGGACGATCATGGCATATCCGATCAAGGCGATCACCAGGCCCAGTACAACGGCTATGGCAATCTTTAGATCTTTAAACAGGAGCCCCGCAATAAGTGCGGCAAGAACGCCCAGAACAACCGACAAGATTTCAATTTTTTTATTCATCAACTGTAATTCATTCATGTTCTTTTGTCCTATGTATCAGCAAATAGATCGATCCAAAGACACTGTAGGCTACACCGATCAAAATAAATATCGGGGTGGTCTTCAAAAACCGGTCCAGCTGATATCCTATAAAAACGCTGACTAAGATATTTACAAGCAAGACGCCTGAAAAAGTGAGCGGCTTCATTTTACTTCGTACCAAAGATACGATCGCCAGCATCTCCTAGTCCAGGTACGATATACCCGTTTTCATTCAAATGATCATCCAGGCTGGCCAGATAAATATCCACATCCGGATGATGTTCTTCCACAGCCTTTACGCCTTCAGGCGCTCCGACCAGGCAAACCAGCTTAATGTCTTTGGCTCCCTGTTTCTTTACCATATCGATTGCGGCAATACTGGAGCCACCCGTGGCAAGCATTGGATCTACGATCAAAACGTAGGCATCTTCCATGCAGCTAGGATACTTTTCAAAATACGGATGCGGTTCCAGTGTTTCTTCATCCCGATACATTCCGATATGCGCCACTTTGGCAATAGGAATCAGATTCTGGATCCCGTTGACAACACCCAGTCCGGCTCTAAGAATCGGCACAATGACAACTTCTTTTGCCAGTGCACTTCCCTTATACGGGCATAACGGCGTTTCAATATCCACTTCTTTCAAAGGAAGATCGCGCGTGATCTCATAGACCATCAATCCTCCAATTTCATCAAGATTCTGCCGGAAATCCTTGGTTCCCGTTTCTTTGTTTCTCATCACTGTCAGCTTATGCTTGATCAGCGGATGATCAAATACTGTCAACATACTCTCACCTCGTTTCAGTGATTATATCATTTTCTGACCATAAAATGAAACGATTCCCTCTTTTTTTCGTTATCCTTTTCTAAATAAAAAAGCTTCGGAAATTTCCAAAGCTATAAGGTTATGATTTTAAACTGATCCGCTGCCAGAATGTTCAGCTTCGAACTGGACAACCGTTTCTTATTCAACGTATCGTATAACACATCCAGAGCCATTTGTGGAAGGTTAGCTTCCTCAGAAAGATGTGCCAGAACGATGTTTTTGGTCTTCGTATTGATCAGATCCGATAAATGCATGCTCGAGTCTTCATTGGATAAATGTCCAGAATCTGACAAGATCCGCTGTTTGACAAACATCGGCCGCGATGTCTGCATCAGCATCTGCAGATCGTGGTTACTTTCAAAAATATAGTGATCGGCATTGGTCAACAAATGTTTTTCATGATTGGGAAGATATCCGGTATCGGTAATATAGACAAGTTTTTCTTTGTCATCTTCCAATACATACCCCACGGTGTGCGGTGCATCATGGCTTAAGCCGATGACCGTGATGCACAGATCTTTGATCACAAATTTCTCCAAAGGACAAACACAATGATGGTCTCTTACATCCAGGTCACAATAGCTGTAAACAGGAAGTGCATCAAAATGTTTTAACTGCGAGATATGATCGGTATGACCATGAGTCACCAGCAACGCGTCCAGATCGTCCACTTTTTGATGCACACTGTGCAAACTGGACATCAAATAGCGTTTGGTGGAACCGCAGTCGATCAAAATCGAAGTGTTGTGACTTCGAATCAGGCAGCTGTTGCCCTTCGAGCCGGAACAAAGAAGATCAATTTTCATAAATGTCTCCATTCTGACTAGAAAAATTGGTAAATCGGGAGATGTTCTTTTCAAACACAAGTTTGATCTTTCCCGTCGATCCGTTTCGATGCTTCGCCAAAGACAGATCGACAATAGAAGGGTCATCTTGTTTCTGTTCGCCTTCCTGGTCTTTTTTATAGTAATCTTCACGATAAATGAACATAACGATGTCGGCATCCTGTTCGATCGATCCCGATTCACGAAGGTCACTCAACTGCGGTTCGTGGTCGTTTCTTTCTTCCACCTTACGTGCCAGCTGCGATAAGGCAATCACCGGACAATCCAGTTCTTTGGCCAGGATCTTCAAATTTCGTGAAATATCCGATACTTCCTGCTGACGCGAATCCGAACGCGTTCCTGTAATCAGCTGCAGGTAATCAATCACGACCAAAGAAAGTTTATCGTATTCCGTCTTTAATTTACGGCATTTGGAAAAGATCTGTGAAACTTTGATGGAACTGGTATCATCGATAAAGATATTTCTTTCTCCCAGCTGACTGCCGCTGAAATTCAAACGTGACATCTCGGCATCGGTCAGCTTGCCGTCGCGAAGTTTATTCGCCGGCACCTGAGACTCGGAACTCAAAAGACGCTTCATCAAGGAATCCGCCGGCATTTCCAGAGAAAAGATGGCCACGGCCCCTTCGTTGAGCTTGGCCACTTCATTGGCAAAGTTCAAGGCCAGTGCACTTTTCCCCATGGCCGGACGGGCAGCCAGGATGATCAGATCCCCTCTTTGAAAACCGTTGGTGATATGATCCAGTTCGGTATATCCGGTACGAATACCGGTCACTCCTTTTTGGTTGCGAAGTTCCACCAGCTGTTCCATGACCCGGTTCACGATCGATTGACTGGATTCAAATTCCGTTCCCCGGCGATAGCGCGTTACATCCATGATCTCTCGTTCCGCCTGATCCAGTACGGTATCGATATCTTCTCCAAGATCATACGACTCAGAACTGATGCGTTCAGCCGCAAAGATCAGCTGACGAAGCTGAGAAGTATTTTTGATCGACTCGATATAATGCCGCGTATTGGCGGAGCTAACAGCACTGTCCGCCAGACGAATGATATAGTCCAGCCCGCCGGCGGCGTCCAGTTCTTCCTTGTCCTGAAGACGGGTGATCACCAGATTCAGATCGATTCGCTGTCCCGACTTCTGGATCTGCTGCATGCATTCAAACAAACGCTGATGGCCAGGCAGATAAAACTCGCCAGGCTGAAGGTCCATATCCATGCATTCCTGCATCACCGTGGGATAGATCATCAGCGAACCTAAAAGAGCCTGCTCCAGGGTCTGGGCATTTGGCAATTCTCTAGCCATGATCAGCCTTTCTGTGAGACGTGAACATGAATCGTTCCCATCACTTGTCCTTTATACAGATCCACTTTGACATTGGTGGTTCCCAGATTGGATACGGGAACATCCAAATGGATCTTGCGTTTATCAACTTCGATTCCTTTTTCCTGAAGGGCCTGGTGAATCTGTTTGGTCGAAATCGAACCAAACACCTGTCCTTCCTTTCCGGCACTCAAAGAAAATTCCAGTTTCATGGTATCGAGTTTCTTTTTGATTTCTTCCGCTTCTTTTTTTAACTTTGCCTCGTGTTCTTCCTTGATTGCAAGCTGTTCATTGAGCACCTTGCTGCTGCCTTTGGTATAGGCAACCGCTAATTTTCTTTTAATGAGATAGTTTCT
>NZ_CALVGO010000043.1 GCF_944327125.1 uncultured Faecalicoccus sp. | reverse complement strand
GTTTCCACCCAGGATGGGCGCAGTTTTATCATGGCGGATCTTCCAGGTCTGATTGAAGGGGCCAGTACCGGAAAAGGTTTGGGACATCAGTTTTTACGTCATATCGAAAGATGCCGCGTTATCATTCATGTCCTGGATATGGGCGGTGAAGAAGGTCGGGATCCTCTAAACGATTATGAGATCATCAATGAAGAACTTCGTTCCTACAAGATTCGTTTGATGGAACGCCCGCAAATCGTAGTGGCCAACAAAATGGATCTGGAGAATTCCCAAAACAATCTGGAACGATTCAAGGAAAAATATCCGGATATTCCTGTGTATCCAACGACTACGATCATTCATGAAGGTCTGGAACCGGTCTTGAAAAAGGCGTCTGATTTACTTGCGGTCACTCCTATGTTCCCGATTGAAAATGAAGAGAATCAATCCAGCGGTGTCACGTATACTTTTGAAGAAAAGAAAAAGGATCTGGAAGTGGAACAAATCGACGATGGAATCTGGCGCGTTACGGGTTCCCGTCTGGAAAGAGTATTCAATATCCAAAAACTGAATACAGAAGAAGATTATTTTGAATTCGCCAACAAAATGCGTTATCTTGGCATCGACAAAGCTTTACGTGAGGCAGGATGCCAGGATGGCGATACCGTTCAGCTTCTGGGCTATGAGTTTGAGTTTGTAGAGAATTAGAAACAAAAAAACACAATGTAGGAAAGTGCATTGTGTTTTCTTTTTATGGTAGAATAGTAATAGTTTTACACAAGGAGAAAAAAGATGAAGCTTGTATCATGGAATGTAAATGGTGTTCGCGCCTGTATCAATAAAGGATTTATTGAGATCCTGGATGCTCTAAATGCCGATATCGTCTGTCTGCAGGAAACAAAGGCACAGCCGGATCAAATCGATATTTCAAAAGATCTTTATCCATACCAGTATGCTTATAGCGCAGTCCGTAAGGGATATAGCGGAACGATGATTCTTTCAAGAATCGAACCTTTATCGGTATCGTATGGTTTAGGAATCGATGAACATGATAATGAAGGCCGTGTGATTACGGCTGAGTTTAAGGATCATTATCTTGTGACGGTTTATACACCCAATTCAGGCGATGGTTTAAAACGTCTGGATTATCGTATGGAATGGGACAAAGTGTTCAGTCAGTATATTCGTTCATTGAACAAACCGGTTTTGATTTGCGGAGATTTGAATGTGGCCAATGAAGAGATCGATATCAAAAATCCTAAGACCAATCGTAGAAACGCCGGATTTACCGATGAAGAAAGGGAGAGTTTCAAGACCAATCTCTTACCTTATGTAAAAGATTCTTTTCGTACGATGTATCCGGATAAAGTACAGTATTCCTGGTGGAGTTACCGGTTCAATGCCCGGAAAAACAATGCCGGATGGAGAATTGATTACTGGCTGGTTTCACCGGATTTGATGGATCTAGTCAGCGATTCAAAAATATTAACAGATATATACGGAAGTGATCACTGTCCGATAGAATTGGATATCAATTTGTAAGGAGGGCACGATTTGATAGCGTTTTTACAAGGGATTCTTCGCCTGATTCGCAATGATTCCATTGTCGTGGATGTTCAGGGCGTAGGATATGAAGTTTATATAAGCGATCCTTTGTCTTTTAAACTGGGAGACGAGATCTTTTTGTACACATATCAGCATGTGCGGGAAGACGCGATTCTTTTGTATGGATTCAAAAAAGAAAAAGATTATGAAGTCTTTATGCGATTGATCAATGTCAAAGGGATTGGTCCTCGTACGGCATTGAATATGTTAGGAGTCTGCGATGGAGACGAAATGATCCAGGCCATCGAAGAAGATGATGTTCGCCGGTTAAAGGCATTGCCGGGCATAGGCGCCAAGACCGCGTCTCAGATCGTTTTGGATCTAAAAGGCAAATTTATTTCTGTAGAAGTAAAAGAAACTTCCAAACAGGATCCGACTTGGGATGAATGCCAGGAAGCTTTACTGTCTTTAGGGTATAAAACGGCGCAGCTTTCTGCCATCAAAAAAGAACTGGTCGGAAAAGATCTCAATGTGGATCAAATGCTTCGTCAGGCTCTTTCGTTACTGGCAAAAAGAAATGGGGTATAAGATTTGGATAGAGAAATGGATGCGAATTTACAGGAGCAGGATCGTTTTGAAACTACGCTTCGTCCTGCCAGCCTGAATGAATATATTGGACAAAAAAGTCTTAAGGAAAATCTCAGCGTTTTTATCCATGCGGCTAAACAGCGCCAGGAAGCCCTGGATCATGTGCTTTTTTATGGCCCGCCGGGCTTGGGTAAAACGACACTGGCCTATATTCTGGCTAACGAGATGCATGGAAATATCAAGACAACCAGTGGACCCAGTATTGAAAAAAGCGGGGATCTTGCCGCTATTTTAACCACTCTGGAACCAGGCGATGTGCTGTTTATCGATGAGATCCATCGCTTGCCTAAACAAGTGGAAGAGGTCCTGTACCCGGCTATGGAAGATTACTGTCTGGATATTCTTGTGGGCAAAGACAGTGCAACGGTGCACAATATCCGTTTGACCTTGCCTCCTTTTACTTTGGTGGGGGCCACCACGCGGGCCGGTGATCTGAGCGCTCCTTTGCGTGATCGATTTGGTATTGTTTCACAGCTTGAGTACTATGAGATCTCCGATTTGGAAAAGATCGTAGATCGTACCAGCCGGGTCATGAATACCCAGATCGATCCTTTGGCAACGCATGAGATTGCCTTGCGTTCACGCGGTACTCCGCGAATTGCGAATCGACTGTTTCGAAGAGTTCGGGATTTTGCCCAGGTCTATAATGAGGGAGTTGTTTCCCTGGATGTTGCCAAAGATGCTCTTGACCGTTTAAAAGTAGATCATTTAGGACTGGATGCCGTCGATCATAAATATCTTCGCGGAATCATTGAACGATTTAAGGGCGGCCCTGTGGGATTGGAGGCCATCGCTTCCAGCATCGGAGAAGAGCCGCAAACTCTGGAGGATGTTTATGAGCCTTATTTGCTTCAGATAGGGTTTATCAATCGAACACCTCGCGGACGCATTGCCACGCAAAAGGCTTATGAACATTTAAAGATCAGTTATCAAGATCATCTGTTTGAGTGAATCGGAAACGATTCACTTTTTCTTTAGAGACTTCAAAATAGTGGTATAATACACACATGGACAATTTATCAAATTTGGCAAAAAAGGTTTTAGAATATCTTGAACCGGATCAAAATAAATGGGATTACTGGACAAAAAAACATGAACTTTATCCTGTTACAAACGCTTCCTGTATGAAGCAGTTTGTGGAAATTATAGACTATGCGATTCGAAATAAGGAAAAGATCCTGGTCGCTGGCGACTATGACTGTGATGGCATCCTAGCGACTTCCATCATGGTGGACGGCTTGAATTCTCTGGGACTGCAGACGGGGTTTTATATCCCGGATCGGATCAAAGAGGGATATGGATTGAATACCAATACAGTGGAGCTGGCTTATAAAAAGGGATATTCGATCCTTATTACCGTTGATAATGGAGTCAAGGCTTTTGATGCGCTACAGAAAGCCTTGTCTTATGGAATGAAGGTGATCGTGACCGATCATCACCAGATCGATGAAAGGGTTCCCTGCACATTGTTGATTCATCCTACGCTTATGGAAGATGAATTTGCCGCTTTATGCGGAGCGGGCGTAAGTTATGAATGCATTCGTGCTTTAGGGGCGGATACGGATTATCACCTTATGCTTGCCGGTGTTGCCAGTATTGGGGATGTTATGGAGGTGACCGGACAGACCCGGGCTTTGATTCAAAATGGGATCCGTCTTCTAAATCAAAGTAAAGAAAACCATTTGTATTCACTGGCGGGCGATTGTGATCTTAATGAAACAAGCATCGGTTTTCAAGTGGTTCCCAAGCTGAATGCGATAGGAAGACTGAGCAATTTAGCGAATGTCAACAACTGTGTGCGATATTTTCTCAATCAGGATGCGCGCGAGATCTATCACTTTCATTCGCAGTTGACGCGTATCAATGATCTAAGAAAACGCATCAGCTCTCAAATGAAAGACACGGCTTTAAAAAAATGCGTTCCTCAAGATCCAATCCTTTTGATCCGAGATATCAGTTTTCATGAAGGGATTATTGGATTGGTGGCAGGGTCCTTGTGTTCCCAGTTTCAAAAACCCGTGATCGTAATTGCGCAAAATCCACAGGGGTACAAGGCCAGTATGCGCTCTCCCCGCGGATTTGACTGTATGGACTTTTTGAATCGTTTCGATGATTTCTGTGCTTTGGGAGGGCATGCCCAGGCGGCTGGTTTTTCATTGGACCTGCATGCTTATGAACGATTTGAACAGTTTGTAAAAACGGAAGGCGCTCATTTTTCCTGGACTTTAGAACCCGTCAAAACCTTAAAGGTCACTTCAAAAGAGCTGACATTGGACGCCATTGAAAGCCTGGACAGTTTGCGGCCGTTTGGCCCCGGCTTTGCGTTTCCAAGTTTTGAACTGGAAGAAATGAATATCAAATCGTTTTATGATCTCAGCAATGGAAAACATAGGCGCTATACCTTAGAGGATGGTTTGCAGTGTCTGTATTTCAATATTCCTGAGCAGGACAGTAAAAAAAGTGTGAATTCGATTCGCGGTTTTATCGGCTCTTGTCAGATCAATCGTTATCGAGGAAAAAAACAAGTGAATTTTATTATTGATCAGATTGTATATAAATGAAATATTGTTTCTGTTTTCGCTTTCATATAGAATAAAGGTAATTTAAAAGGAGTTACATGCAATGAATATTAAAGACCATATTGCCAGTATTATAGATTTTCCCAAGAAAGGAATCATATTTCGAGACGTTACCCCTATCTTGAAAGATCCAGCCTGCATGAAAGAAGTCACGGATGCGTTTGCGAAATTTATCAAAAAGACAGGGGCTCAAATGGTGATAGCCCCGGAAGCCAGAGGTTTTTTCTTCGGATTGCCGGCTGCCTTGTCGTGCGATATCGGGTTTGCCCCTGTCAGAAAACCGGGGAAACTGCCTCGAAAAACAATCACGCAGTCTTATGATCTGGAATATGGAACCGATCGTTTAGAAATCCATGAAGACGCAATCCAGCCGGGAACCAAAGTCGTGATCATTGATGATCTTTTGGCGACAGGCGGCACGATGGAAGCGATAGTGAAAATGGTAGAACATCTGCAGGGAGAAGTTGTCGGTATTGGTTTTGTGATCGAATTGGATGATTTAAAAGGAAGAGATAAATTCAAGGATATCCCAATTCTTGCCTTGACGCATTACCAGGGGGAATAGAAAGTAAAGGAGGGTTTGATGTGGCACATAAAAAGGAAGTAACATTCGATGAATGTTTGGATTATATCAAGACATACATCAAACGTCCTGAGAATATCGAGCTGATTGAAAAAGCATATGCGTTTGCCCAGGAGCATCATAAAGGACAGTTTCGTAAGAGTGGGGCTCCTTATGTGACCCATGTGATCCAGGTGGCCTATACGCTGGCGCAGATGCACTGCGGTCCCAAGACGATTGCCGCCGGTCTTCTGCACGATACAGTCGAAGATTGTGATGAGGTTTGTGATGATACCATCCGTGAAGAATTCGGTGAAGAAATACTGACCATGGTGGATGCCGTTACAAAGATTGGAAATATCCAGTTCAAGGATGAAAAAGAATACCAGGCAAACAATCATCGCAAGCTGTTTATTGCGATGGCCAAAGATATTCGTGTGATCCTGATCAAATTGGCGGACCGGCTTCATAATATGCGTACCCTTGAATATATGAAACCGGAAAAGCAGCAAAAGATCTCACGGGAAACGTTAAGTGTATATGCGCCGATTGCCCATCGTTTAGGTATCAGTGCGATTAAAAATGAGTTGGAGGATCTTTCGTTTAAATACATTGATCCAAAAAAATATCACGAAATCAAAAATCTTGTGAAACAGCGGGAAGAAGAACGCAATGAGCAGGTACAGATGATGATCGAAGATATCAAAACGATCCTCGATTCTTATAACATCAAATACCGGATCTTTGGACGTTCCAAGCATTTTTACAGCATCTATAAAAAGATGGTAACCAAAAATAAGCGGTTTGAGGAGATTCTTGATTTACTGGCCATACGAATCATTACCGATACGGTGGCCCATTGTTATGAAATATTGGGCTATGTTCATGCGACCTATCGCCCAATACCCGGCCGATTTAAAGATTATATCGCAATGCCTAAGGCCAATATGTATCAGTCTTTGCATACAACGATCGTGGAGCCTCAGCACGGCAATATTTTTGAGATCCAGATTCGAACGGAAGATATGGATGAGATTGCCGAAAGAGGGGTTGCCGCGCATTGGAAATATAAAGAAAAAGCCAATTCCATGCCGGAGATCGAACAAAAAGAAATTGAAGATAAACTTTCCTGGTTCCGTGATTTTTCTATGATGACCGATGAAGAAAGTGAAGATCCGCTGGAATATATGAATGTGCTTCAAAAAGATATCTTTGAAGCCAATGTGTATTGTCTGACCCCCAGGGGAAAAGTGATTGCCTTACCAAGCGGTTCGACTCCGATTGATTTTGCGTATCGTGTTCATACAGAAGTTGGGCATAAAACCGTAGGAGCAACGGTTAACGGGGCCATAGTTCCTTTGAATACACCGCTTAAAACCGGCGATGTCGTTGACATTCTTACCAACAACAATTCTCCAGGGCCTTCTAAAGACTGGATCAAAATTGTAAAGAGCGGGCATGCACGAAACAAGATTCGTTCTTTCTTGCTTCGTCAGGAACAAAGCAATCGGAAAGACGTGATCAAAAAGGGACAGGAAATGCTTCAGGAGGAGTTTAAGAAGCAAAAGCTGGACGAATCCCTTCTGCAGCCTAAACGTGTTGAATCGATTCTTCATTCTCTTTCATTTAAACAGCTGGATGATCTCTATGTAGCCCTGGCCAACAAACGGGTCTCTGTTCAGTCGGTCGTGGATCGACTGGTGAAAAACCGGCAAAGCGGATTGAGCGATGAAGAGATCTTTAAGCAGTTCAACAAGACAGCTCCTAAAGAACAGAAGGCTTCAGGATGTGGGGTCATTGTTCCGGGAATCGATACCATTGCGGTTTCTCTGGCCAATTGTTGTTCGCCGATTCCAGGGGATTCCATCATTGGTTATATCTCAAAAGGACAGGGAATCAAGGTTCATCGTACCGATTGCCCGAATATTGCCAATGAACATAAACGTTTGATTCCGGTTGTCTGGGCTGAAAATATCGAAGAAAAGCGCTATGAAGTCAACCTGATCATATACAGTGATGACCGTAATTTCCTTTTAAGCGATATCGTAACGACACTTCAGCAAAGCAACGCTTATTTACGCCATGTGGATTCCAGTGTGGATGAAAACGATCTTACGGCCACCACGAAACTGGCCATCACGGTAAAAGATGCCGATCATTTGAAAGTGATCATGACCAATTTAAAAAAGGTCCGCAGTGTAACTGACGTTACGCGAACCATTCAGTAAAAGCTATAACTTTTTTATAGCTTTTTTTATTTCGATAGAAATGTAGAGATATCGGGAAACGATTTCTCTTAAGATATGTCTTGGTTTATGATCTTTATACCAGTATGCCCCATATTCTTTAAAGAAATGTCGGGCAATGGCGCAGGCTCTTCGAATATGAGTCCCTCCCGATAAGATCAAAACGGGTTTGTCTTTTGTGATCTCTTTGGAAAACTGAAAGTTCTCCCATGTATTGGATGCCCGTGTTTCACAAAGAATGGGCATATCCACTTGTTTTAATATATATTGTGCCATTTCTGTGCTTTCCACATATTGATTTTTGATGGCGCCTCCGGAGATGATCAGAACATCAAATTTGCCTTTTTTATAAGCATCGATGGCCAGCTCACATCGCTTTATCTGACTGGAGGCATAGGTTCCGTCATCGTGATTGGGGCATCCCAACAGCAAGGCATAAGGATAATGCGACTGACTGACCGGCAATCGGGGGAAATAATGCCGGTAAAGAAGAAATGCACCAATAAGGAAAACGAAAAGGACCACTGCAACGATTTTAACGATCATAAAGAATCACAGCTCCTTTATTCAGCGGCTTTTTTAGAACGCTGTTATAGAGGATCCATGAATTTCGTTCCACTTTCTGAAGAAAAGGATCCAGTTGATTAAAACGAGTGATGATTTTATGGGAATCTGCTTGTTTCAGACACTTTTGTCCCATGGAATCAAATCCCAGCACTTTGATCTTGGAAAAAGAAGGCTCTTTCATTTCTTCCTTTTTTATTTGCAGTAAGATCATAAGGCAGATTCTTTGGATCCGTGCTCGGGAATAATTCTTCGTAATGCATTGATCAAGAAAATCATTCCAGGTATTCGCTTTTTGCGCAATGGAACAAAGCCGATTTTCGATTCCTTCATTCACCAGGAAGTAGGTTGTCAGATCTTTTGGATCGGTAAGAGACAGAACATTTTTTAGGAAGGGATAATAAGAGTTCCAGTTTTGTTCTTTGAGAAACAGGGAATCAAAATTCTCTCTTTTTCCTTCAAAATAATCTTCTCGAGTTTGAGTGGCACTTTTGTATTTGTCATTTCTTTGGATGGAAACAGGGCGAATACCATATAAATGACAGTAACGGATATACTGCATCCCCAGAATATCGTTAGGTTTCAATGACATTTCGATATTGTGATTTAAACTTTTTGAAGGATCGATCTGAATATTCTCGAGTAGAGATAACTGATGTTCCAGATAGGAGATGTCGTTGGTCTCTGAGCCAAATGACAAAGTATCAATAGGCAATGATGCCAGGGATTCAATGTTGTATCTAGCAAAGTAATCCGCGCTTTGCATGCAGTAACAGGAAGGGCATTCCAATACCAGATTGGCACCGTATTCCAGGGCCAGGCGGGTTTTATCCTGGACAGATAACAGACTGGGAAGTCCTCTTTGGGTAAAACAACCGCTGAGAATCACGACCAGACAATCACAACCTGTGATTTCCTTTGTCTTTTTGATATGATAGATATGGCCTTGATGGAAGGGGTTATATTCTGCGATAATTCCTGTAATTTTCATGATATAATCTTACCATTTAAGTTGACTTTCGTCAGGTGTTTTATTATAATATCAACTGCGACATGAGGTGAAGATCGTGAAATTTACGAAAACAGATTTCCAAAATGCAGAAAATGGAGTCCTTCATATCGATGAATGGATTGCTGTTGAAGAAAACGATTTTCTACGTCATTCTCAAGTCAAATCCATTCCAGAGGTACATATAACTGGTACTTTACAGTTTGACCAATCTTCTTTGGTCTTTTCCGATTTGGAACTGGATGGTGTGATGATCGTTCCAGATTCCATTACTCTGGAGGACCTAGAAGTAACATTTGACACAACGTCGCAATCAACCTATTCATTCGATCCTGTAAATCAGGATGATGATGAGATCATCGTGGTCAAAAAAGATACGATCGATTTGAACCCTGAAATTCTTCAGGCTGTGATCTATGAAGCGCCTATGAACATCACAAGGTGTCCACGAAGTGAATATCCAAAAGGTGATGGATGGCAGGTATTATCCGATCAAGATCCAAAAGAGGAAACGATCGATCCACGATGGGAAAAGTTAAATGAATTCAAACTGGATGATAACTAGGAGGTGTAACCATGGCTGTTCAGCAGAGAAGAGGATCAAAAACACGCAAGGCTAAACGTAGAACTCACTACAAGTTAAATAAACCAACATTGACTCGTTGCCCTAACTGTGGTGAATACAAATTGGCACACAAAATGTGTTCTTGCGGTGAATATAACGGTAAAAAAATTATCGAAGGTTAATCTGGTTGGTTTCTACCAACCCTTTTTTGGGGTGTTAGCTCAGCTGGGAGAGCGCTACGCTGGCAGCGTAGAGGTCAGGGGTTCGAACCCCCTACGCTCCACCAATAGTCGAAAAAGCCGATAAATATCGGCTTTTT
>NZ_CALVGO010000042.1 GCF_944327125.1 uncultured Faecalicoccus sp. | reverse complement strand
TAGGCGATGCATTTGATCCAATGCAGGGTGTAAGTGCACAGGATGAAGAAGATGGCGATTTGACGGATCAAATCGTAATCGAATCCAATGATGTCAATGTCAATGTTGCAGGAGAGTACACCATTGTTTATCGTGTTACAGATAAATCTGGAGCTTCTGTAACTTATACAAGAAATGTAACGGTAGAAGCACCGGATACACCAGTCAATCCAGATCCAGGAGATGATGACGATGACAACCCAGTCAATCCAAATCCAGGTGGAGGAAATACGCCGGTCAACCCAACTCCAGGTCAGGGAACGGATTCGGATACAACCCAGACAATTACACAGGGAGCACAGAATGTTGTTGCCGTAGCTGGGGATACAGACGAGGATCCGCAGGATGAAGAGGATCAGGACAATCCGGAAACTGAAGATGTAGAAGAGGAAGATACACCATTGTCGGATGGGGATCAGGAAGACGTCGATGATGAAAAGACACCTCTTTCAAAAGGTGAAAAAGGATGGGCCATTGCCAATTTGATTGCCTTTGCGGCAACGGTTCTTCTAGGTGTTCTTTCCTTGTTTAGAAAACAGACATCGGATGACGATCAGTCCAGAAGAAGTGTTTGGCCAAAAGTTGGCGGTATCGCATTAGCTGTTGCTTCTGGTGTAATGTTCTTCATGACACAGAATTTCTCTTTGCCAATGCAGCTGACAGATAGCTGGACAGTTTGGATGTTGATCCTTGCGGTGGTTGAAATCGTAGTCTTTGCCGTAGGTTCACATTGGAAAAGCGATGATGAATAACTTGAATTAGAAGGTCGTATATGACCTTCTTTTTTTATGGGAAGATAAAAAAACAGCCAGATCTTTCTGGCTGAAGGTTATCCTTTTCTTTTAAGATTTTTCATATACGTTTTTAAGTTGGCGTCCTTGGTAATTACCGGTTTGATGTTTCCGGTTTTGCTTGTCGCAACCACGCAGACTCCCGGGCCATGTCCGCTTGTATAAGAATCGCTGTGGACAATGACGCCGATACTGATGCTTCCTTTTAAATAGTGAGGGCCGTATTCGTTATCATGATCTAAGATAGCGACAAAGTCACCAAATCGAAGATCATTGAGGCCAAACTCTTTGTTTGCCTCTTTATCCTGGGTCATGATGTCATAGTCGCCTTCCATCATGGTAGCGCATCCTAATCCCGATCCCATCAGATAAGCAGGGACGATCGTGACGACTGGGAATGTGATAGAATCTTCTTTTTCCTCAATAGGAATGGCTTCCAAAAGGTCGGGATCGATATTCATCATATAGATGTTGTCATGATCGAGAAGCTTTAATCCCTGGCCATAAGCTTTGACAAGTATGGTTTCGTTTCCATCCATTTCTTCCAGGATCTTTTTATCAAAACAGATCATCGTGTGATCGATACCGCCATGCGTTCCGGATACATATCCTTTTTTGCCTTTTTGCGGGCCGTTGATGATCTTGGCTTCATTTCCTACACAGGCAAATGTTTCCAATGCGTGGTTTTCACCATTGGATGGATTGGCCAGGGAGATCCCAGGTTCAACATGGTCACCAGCCAGTCCCATACATGGATCTCCAATCGCATGGGAATAAGTGATGCCCCCTGTTCCAATCGGCATTCGTCCTTTTCCATCGTAGCCTACACGAAAGCCTTTCATTCGGGGATGATCGACTTGACCGTTTACGGCAATTTTCACAAGTTTGTCTCGATTGATTCTCATACTGTTTTCCTCCTTTGTCTGAGTATTTCAAAACTAAATGCACTTACAGCACTGGCAGTATCCAGCGCGTATCGGCAATCTCTGGCGTATTCCACAAATACATTCTGGCTGGATCGTTTTACGATTTGTGAAGAAATGCCCCGGAGGGCTCCTCCTACGACCAGACAGAAAGAAGAAGGGAAGGTGTAATCGAAAAGAGACCGAGCTTCTTTTCGATGTGCCAAAATAAGAGGAATCTTATTTTGATCGATTGCTTCCAACAATTCCATTTCGCTGTGGATCCAGAAAATATGCATATGTTCAAAAGCCCCGGCACTGGCTTTTAAGATCGTATTTTCACTTTGGGCCCAGTTTCTTTGCGGCAGGACCAATGCACTGCATCCGGCTGCATACAAGGTACGGCAGACACTCCCAAGATTGTAGGGGTCTTCTACGCCGTCGATAAAACATACAAATCCGGAAAGCTTCTTGTTTATAATGGATTCCTGTCTTAAGCCATCGGCTTTGACAAGAATACCTCCATGGGTATGAGAATGGGCCAGCTGCTCGATTTCTTCTCGTGTTTTATAGATCACAGGAATGTTTTTCTGAGTGGCCAAATGATAAATATACCCAAAATCTTTATTGCGTTTTCCTTGTTCCATGATGACTTCATAAACTTTCCGTTTATCGTTTTCCAAGATGGCTTTTGCCGAGATTTTTCCTTCAAAAAAAAGTTCCATGGTCTTATTATAAAACCTTTGATTAATTAATTCTATATGATAAAATTTTTTAATGTGAAAGGGGGTTATGTATGAACTTCCAAATCAACGAAGAAATGAAAAAGAAAATCTTTGTTTATGGCGCTTCTTTATCCATTGCGGTATTGATCGCAATGTTTTTTCTTTTCTTTGATCGAGTTGTCAGCGTACTGGATTTTCTTCTTTCGATCTTATTTCCATTTTTATTAGGAATCTTTATAGCGTTTTTACTGCATAAGCCAACGAAGCTGTTTGAAAAGAAATTGTTTGGAAAAACAAGACTGTCGCAAAATAAAAAACGATTACTTTCCATTATGATTTCCTTCATTTTGTTTCTGTGCATCATCGTATTGTTCTTTGGAACGATCATTCCAAGCTTGATCGATTCCTTCCGCCAGTTTTCCGAAAATTTTACCTCTTACTGGCAGAATTTAATGGACTATGCGACCAGTCTTGGAACAAAGTTCAACATCTCCGTTAAAGATATCGAACAAATGCTCAACGAAGGAAAGATATTAGATACCCTGACTTCCACGCTGACCAAATATTTGCCTGAGATTGCCAATTATTCGGTAAGCTTTATCCGTTTGCTCATCAACTTGATTCTGGCCCTGGTGAGTGCTTTCTATATTCTACTTGATAGAGAAAGTCTGGTACGCGGATTAAAAGAATTGAATTATGCTTTGTTTGATAAAAACACCGCTAATTTTCTGACCGCATGGACCGAAGATGCCAAACTGGTATTTGAAAAATACATCGTGGGAAGCATTATTGATTCCTCGATTATTGGCGTCAGCTGTTATATCGGTGTTACGATCTTACAGATTCCGTATGCCCCTATGATCGGGTTTGTCGTAGGAATCACCAATGTCATTCCGGTGTTTGGCCCTTTTATTGGCGCTATCCCGGTGATCGTATTGTTGTTATTGATTGATCCAATCTACGCTTTGATCTTTGCGATCTTTATTCTCGTGCTCCAGCAGATCGATGGCAATGTCATCAAACCCATCGTTTTGGGAGATCAGTTAGGAATTTCCGGTTTTTGGATCTTATTTTCCGTTACCATTGGCGGCGGTCTAGCCGGGGTGGTAGGAATGTTTTTAGGTGTTCCTGTCTTCGCCTTGATTTATGCCGGTGTCCGTGATTTCTCAAAGACCCGGCTGGAGAAAAAGAAAGTCAAGATTCCCGAAAAGAAACAAGCTGCTTAAACGACTGTATGCGGTACAGTCGTTTTTTTTGAGGCATAAGACTGGAAATTTTTAAGATTTTCGATATAATCTGATTCTTGAAAGGGGTAGGCATGCATCTGGTATTTCATATTTTTGAACACGTGATCAAAGACACATGGATGATCTTTCCGTTTTTGTTCATCACTTATATGCTCTTAGAGACTTTTGAACGCCGTAAAAACAACAATGATGAAAAAGTCTTTTTCGGTCTGCAGAAATACGGTCCTCTGGTCGGAGCCGTTGTCGGGTTGATTCCTCAATGCGGTTTCAGTATCCTGGCCGCCATGCTCTTTGTACAAAGAAACATCTCGCTGGGGTCTTTGATTGCGGTCATGATTGCCACCAGCGATGAGGCTATACCGATCCTTTTAAGCATGCCTTCTCTGTATTCCACCCTGGCCCAGCTTATCCTGATCAAGTTTGTAGTAGCCCTGGGCGTAGGGTATTTTGTGGATAATGTACTCTATCGTCATCAAAAAATCGTATATTTTGACGATATGATCGAAGAAGATTTGGAAGAAGAAGCCCAGGAAGGCTCTTCCTGCCCTTGCTGTTATCCGGAATATCCAATCTATGTCAGCGCTTTTCTTCGCTCGATCAAGATCTATCTTTTTATCTTTCTGACAAGTTTTGTCTTAACTTTTATTATCGAGTGCATCTCTGAAGATACGCTATCCTCGATCCTGCTGACCAATTCAATCTTTCAGCCTGTTTTAGCGGCCTTGTTTGGATTTATCCCCAACTGTGCCGCTACGGTTGTTCTTTCTCAGCTCTTTATCCAGGGACAGCTGCAGTTTGGCTCCTTCCTTGCGGGATTGATCACCAATGCAGGACTGGGCCTGGTTGTTCTTATTCGTTACCAGGAATCCAAGAAGAACATTCTAAAAGTGATCTTGATCTTATGGCTTGTCGCAATCCTATGTGGTTTTCTTTTCTGGTTTCTCTAAAAGAAAAAAGTGCTTGCAATTCATATTGAATTTTCATATAATATCATAGCAGTTGGTTCCGTAGCCAAGTGGTAAGGCAATAGACTGCAACTCTGTGATCATCGGTTCAAATCCGATCGGAACCTCCACATTGTGGGGTCGTGGCGGAATCGGCAGACGCAACGGACTTAAAATCCGTTGGGAGTTAATCCCGTGTGGGTTCAAGTCCCACCGTCCCCACCATTGCGAAAAAAAAACGGCTTGGCCGTTTTTTTTTATTTATTGACTTGTAAAAAAAGCGGAGATTTCAAGAATCTTCGCTTTTATTCCATTTTTGTGACTTTGTGAAAGATGTAAAGGCCAATCAGGAACATGATGGAGATGGCTGCCACCCCCAGGTTTTGTTTTCCCGTCAGCTGGGTGATAAAGCCAATGAGGAACGTTCCTAAGAAGCTGGCTCCCTTGCCGCAGATATCGAACAGGCCAAAGAATTCACCGCTTGTGTTATCGGGAATGATCTTGGCAAAGTAACTTCTGGACAATGCCTGGATCCCTCCCTGGAAACAGCCGACAGCGACCGCTAACAACCAGAATTCCCATTGCTTGTCTAACTGTATCGCAAAGACCGCAATACAGAAGTAGGCGACAATGCAGATCTTGATCAATTTACCGGTATCCTGTTTTTTGGATAGAAGGGCAAAGATCAAGCTGGCCGGGAAAGCGACGATCTGTGTGACCAGTAAAGCCAGAAGCAAGCCGGTGGTATCCAGTCCCAGGCTGGTTCCGTAAGCCGTGGCCATGTCGATGATCGTATAGACACCATCGATGAAAAAGAAGAAGGCCAGAAGGAATAAGAATACTTTCTTTTGTTTGCGGGCATCCTTTAGGGTGTTATATAACCGGACAAAGGTATCTTTGACAGGATGCGCCTGATGTTCGATATAGTATTTCTGTTTATAATGGAAGGCAAGCGGCAGTGTGAATACGATCCACCAGACGGCATTGATAATAAAGGCAATCATCATTGCCGTGTTGATGCTCATTCCCAGACTTTCATACATCAAAACAAAGATCAGAGAAATCAAAAAGGGGATACAGCTTCCAATGTAGCCCCAGGCATAACCTTTGGAAGATACACTGTCCATTCTTTCATCGGTGGTGATATCCACCAACATGGAATCATAAAAGATCAAAGACAAAGAATAACAGATCTTGGCAACAATATATAAAACCAAGAAGCTGAACCATGTCGAAGGAATCCAGAAACAGGCCAAGGACAAGGCTCCGCATAAGGCGGACAGTAAAAAGATCTTCTTTTTCTGATCTTTATAGTCGGCCAGGGTGCCCAGAATCGGCCCTAATACCGCAACGGCCAGTGTAGATATCGATGTTGCATAGGACCAGTAGCTTAAGTAATTGTCCTGGGCTACGCCTTGAGAACTGGACAGGCTGTTAAAATAAATAGGAAGAATCGTTGAGACCAATAAGATAAAGGCGGAATTTCCAATATCGTATACGATCCAGCGGATTTCCTGACGATTGAGTTTGACTTTCATAAACATTCTCTCTTTCCAGATGTCATTCTATCATGAATATTCATTTATCATGTAAAAAAAATGAAAAATAGAAAGAGAATCCGGATTGTTTTTAAGTTTTTTGGGTGATTTTTTTTTTGAAATGGTTATAATAATTGACAGGTGATTGAAATGACAGTTCGAATTGGATTTGATATCGGCTCAACAACGATCAAAGCAGTCGTATTGGATGAAAACAATAACATTTTATACAAATCTTATGAAAGACATATGGCCCAGGTCCGCCAGAAAGCTTTGGATAAGATCAAAGAACTGAAAGAATATTGTAAAGAACCTTTTTCTTTTGCAATCTCCGGTTCGGGCGCCTTAGGACTCTGTGAAGCAGGAAATCTTCCTTTTGTTCAGGAAGTGTTTGCCTCTGCGGCCGGGATCAAAAAGTTCTATCCTCAAACCGATTGTGCCATTGAGCTGGGCGGTGAAGATGCGAAGATCCTGTTCTTTCAAGGAAGTCTTGAACAGCGCATGAATTCCACTTGTGCCGGAGGGACAGGCGCTTTTATTGACCAGATGTCTTCCTTGCTTGATATGACTTTGGAACAAATGAACGAAGCCAGCTTTCATTACCATAAGATCTATCCGATTGCCAGCCGCTGCGGCGTTTTTGCCAAGACGGACATTCAGCCTCTGATCAACCAGGGGGTCGATAAAGCCGACCTTTGTGCCAGCATTTTTCAGTCCGTTGTCAATCAGACCGTGACCAGTTTGGCCCAGGGAAGAACGATCGAAGGCAACATTCTGTTTTTAGGAGGGCCGCTCTACTTTTTGAGCGGGCTTCGTAAACGGTTTGAAGAAACATTGAATCTTTCGCCATCCCAAAGCACGTGCCCGGATACAGCCATTCATTTTGTGGCTCTGGGGACAGCTCTTTGTGCCAGCCAAACGTATACCTATGATGAACTGGAAAAAAAATTGGAAAATTTGGTTCATATGCCGATCCAGATGGAATCCAGTCAGCCGCTGTTCAACGATGAAGACGAATACAAAGCTTTTATCCAGCGTCATCAGCAGCATGATGTGGAATATGCCCAATTGGAAAACTACCAGGGAAAGACGTACCTGGGAATTGACTCGGGGTCGACTACGACCAAACTGGTATTGATCAGCGAAGATCATAAGATCCTCTATGAAAGCTACACGTCCAACAAAGGAAATCCGCTGGATGTCGTGTTACAGGATCTCAAAAATATCTATGCCATCAATCCGGACGTAAAAATTTATGGCGCCTACTCTACGGGGTATGGAGAGGAACTGATGCGCGTGGCTTTTCATCTGGATGGAGGCATCGTAGAAACAATGGCCCATTATGTGGCAGCCCGTTATTTCAATCCGCAGGTGGATTATATTCTGGACATCGGCGGGCAGGATATCAAGTGTTTCAAGATCCGCGATGGCCATATCGACGATATCGTCTTGAATGAAGCTTGTTCTTCAGGATGCGGTTCCTTTATTGAAACATTTGCGAAATCGCTTGGATATGATGCCAAAGAGTTCGCAAAACTTGGTCTTCGATCCAAACATCCGGTGGATCTGGGAACAAGATGTACCGTTTTTATGAATTCAGGGGTCAAACAAGCTCAGAAAAATGGCGCTACGATCGAAGATATCAGTGCCGGCTTATGCAAGTCGGTCGTGAAAAATGCTTTATACAAGGTCATTCGCGCCAGAAATAAGGACGATATTGGAAAACATATCGTCGTTCAGGGAGGAACGTTCCAAAACGATGCGATCTTGCGAAGCTTTGAACAAGAGCTGGGGTACGAAGTCATTCGCCCAAGCATCGCCCATTTGATGGGGGCATTTGGAGCGGCCTTGTATGCACAGAAATTACATCGGACCCAAAGCGCTGTTCTTACGATGAAACAGTTGGAAAGCTTTTCACACACTTCAAAATCGGTAGCGTGCAACGGATGTACCAACCATTGTTCTTTAACGATCAACACATTTAGCGATGGAACCCGTCTGGTTGCCGGAAACAAGTGTGATAAGATGATCAAATCGTTTGATAAAAAAGAAGAACTTCCCGATCTCTATAAAGAAAAGATGGAATTACTGGAAAAAGAAAAGGCAAAATTCCATCACGATCAAAAGATTGCCATGCCTTTGGTTTTGAACAATTACGATATGCTTCCATTCTGGAACCGGTTCTTTGATAGTCTGAATATTGAAGTACGGTGGACTACGCCTACTACACAGGAAATGTATCACGATGGTCAGCAGTCTATCCCCAGTGATACGGCTTGTTTTCCGGCCAAGGTCGTACACGGACATATCATGCAGATGCTCAAGGGAGACATCAATATCTTGTTCTATCCGTGTATGACGTACAATGTGGATGAACATCAAAGCGACAATCATTTTAACTGCCCATTGGTGGCGTATTATCCGGAAAATATCGCCGCCAATATGGATTTCAGAGACAAGCAGTTTATTTATCCGTATATTACACTCGATGACGCGTCCAGCTTTTCCAAAACGATGCAGAAAAGTTTGGCTTCCGTGGGACTGGAATATTCTAAAAAACAACTGAAAAAAGCGATGGAACAAGGAATCGTAGAACGTCAGATCTTCCATGAAAATCTGGTTCAGAAACATATGGAAGCGGTGAACTTTGCCCGCTCCAGAAACCTTCCGATGGTTGTTTTGTGCGGACGTCCTTATCATCTGGATCCGCTGATCAACCATCAGATCCATCAGCTTTTGACTCAGCTTGGGTTTGTGGTTCTCAGTGAAGAAAGCGTTCCTCGACAGAAACGCCAGAAGGTCTATGTGCTCAATCAGTGGACCTATCATGCCCGGCTTTATCAGGCGGCCCGCTATGTCAGCGAGAACCCGGATATGGAACTGGTTCAGCTGGTCAGCTTTGGATGCGGAATCGATGCGATCACGACCGATGAGGTCAAAGATATCTTAAAAGATGCGGATAAATTCTATACCCAAATCAAAATCGATGAGATCGATAATCTAGGAGCAGCGCGCATTCGTCTTCGCTCTTTAAAGGAAGCGATCCTGGAAGGAAAGGAGAACTAGTCTATGGCAACGCATTATACGAAGTTTGACAATGCGAAAAAAGATCAGTACACCATTTTGGTTCCCAGTATGCTTCCTATCCACTTCCGCTTATTAAAACCCATCTTTGAACAAAGCGGATATCATATCGAGGTCTTGACCAATGAAGAGGACCAGGTCAAAGAAGAAGGGCTGGCCCATGTGCACAATGATACATGTTATCCGGCTTTGTTGGTGATTGGTCAGTTCATCGATGCTTTAAAGAGCGGAAAATACGATCTGGACCATGTGGCTTTGGTTATTACCCAGACAGCCGGCGGCTGCCGTGCCAGCAATTATCTTTCCTTATTAAGAAAAGCCCTGGAAATGGAAGGCTGGGAATACATTCCATGTCTTTCGGTCAATTTTTCCGGTTTGGAAAAGGACAGTGGCCTTAAATTTACGATGCCGATGCTTCTTCGTGTCTTATATTGTGTTCTTTATGGTGATGCACTGATGTGGCTCAAAAATCAGGTCCAGCCTTATGAACTGCATGCCGGGGATACGCAAGAGGCTATCGATGAGATTGTGGGTCGGCTTCAGGAATATCTCAAAGGCCAGGAATACCGGCATTCCAAAAAAATCTATAAGATGATGATCGACAGAATGAAACGGATTCCAAGGAGTCAGGAACCAAAGATCCGTGTCGGGATCGTTGGCGAGATCTATATGAAATATTCTCCGTTAGGCAATCATCATCTTGAAGATTACCTTATGCAGGAAGGTTTTGAACCGGTGGTGACAGGGGTCATGGATTTTGGCCTTTACTGTTTGGAAAACGGGATCATTGATTACGAATACTATCACCGTCATGCCAAGACACATACACTGTTTTCATTGGCCAAGTCACTGATCATGCGGATGCAGAAGACCTTTGAAGAGGCGGTGAAAAAAGACGGGACGTTTACGCCTCCTGAAGATTTCAATCAGGTGATCCGGGATGGCAAGGGCTTTATTGACCAGGGCGTGAAAATGGGCGAAGGATGGCTTTTGACCAGTGAAGTCGTTTCGCTTGTCAAAAATGGCGTCAACAACATCATTTCCGCTCAGCCTTTTGGCTGCTTGCCCAATCATATCGTTGCCAAAGGAATGGTGCGTCGCATCAAGGAAGCCTATCCTAAAGCCAATATCGTGGCCATTGATTACGATCCGAGCGCCAGTAAGGTCAATCAGGAAAATCGAATTCGTCTGATGCTTGCCAATGCCAAGCTGAATGCGGATTAAAAAAGGAATGGTTTGAAAGGAACCATTCCTTTTATTTTGTCATCATCTTTTCATGAAGAAGCTGCATCTTTTCATCCAGCTGGGCACTTAAAGAAGCGCAGGTCAGAAGATCTTTTGAAATACTTTCCAGGGTCGTTTGATCCAGCTCTTTTTTATAACGGATCTTATGTTCCAAAGAAGCCCAGGAATCCAT
>NZ_CALVGO010000041.1 GCF_944327125.1 uncultured Faecalicoccus sp. | reverse complement strand
AAGTTAAGCACTTCAGCGGCGAAAATAGTTGGGCCTGCCCCTGCGAACATAGCACGTTGCCGGGTCTTTTTTTATGGCTTTTTTGGCCTTATATCTGGCTGGATTGGTTGAATGTTTGTATTTTTACCTCCTATCCATTATTCTGTGGTTAAATGAGGTGAGAGTATGACGTTTCTAAAACGATTTTTTTCAATATGTATTCTTTTTCTTTTTACCGCTTGTACTTCTGTGCATCCTGTCTCTATTGAGCATCGTTCCGTTTCTGATTTTGATCCTTTATTCAGCGACACTTATCAGACTTTTTCTGATTCTTTTGATCCTGTTTCTCATTTTGAAATTGCTGAAACGTCCAGCTTTGTTTCCTTTGATGTTGCCATGTTTGAGTGGAAGGACTCGGAATGGAATAAATCTTTATCACATACTATAAAACTGCAGGATGAACCGGTTGATTTATTTTTTGGGACAAGTGTATCAACCTGTGCCTTATATATTGAAATTCCAGGGTCAGAATCACGTTCTTCTACTTTTGATTATGATTTAGATCTTTCAGAATTGGAACATTCCTCTGTCTCCTTTATCCAGGTCGAAGACGATTCGTTTGTTCCTATTATGGCTTTTTATGAAGAAGGTCAGTCGTATTCCTTTAAGGATTTTCAAAAAGATCTAGGTGACTTTTCAGGAAGATATGTCTTTTTAGCCCTATCTTTTTCACAGGTCTAAATTTATAAGGAGTTTGTCATGAAAATTAAACCAATGATCTTGGGGCTTGTTTTAGGTTGTTTTTTGATCAGCTGTACATCCAAGACTTCGGAGTTGGATTCGAACCTTTTAGAACAATACCGCCAGGAAGAAGAACAGTTTTATGAAGAAAATGAAGTGATTGGTACGATGAAGCTGAAAAAATCGGAAATGTTTGATTATTTTCACTTTGAGGGGTATCGCTATCATAACGATCGCTTTTCTTCATTTTCTTTAGGAACCGTTCGGGTGACCGGGTCTACGATTCTGATCAAATTTGGTAAAAATCCGGAAACATCCACTTTTTCATTTTTGATTCAAGGAGATCAATCCTCCTATTATAAGCTGAACAGCGACCCGATTTCGCTCGTGCCGGAAAACGGGTCATTCTGTGGCAGTTATCCGGATGTTTTGGAACTTGAGACGGAATCCCAGCGGCTTTTTTCATTTGCGATGACCGAACCTTCAGCATCTTATTCCTGCAGTTTGGATCAGCCGGGTCCGGGATCTTACCAGGGGGAAGGAACTTTCCTATATTTTACGGGATATGTTTCAGACACGTATATTTCTTAAGATTTTGTTAAACTTGAGGCCTTGCCTTGAGTTTTTTTTATCGTGTGCTAAAATATCCTACATATAAGGAGAATTATGCATAAATATATACGTATCATAAAATCAAAGCCATTTTTCATTGCCATGGCTTTTCTCATTCAAATCCTTGCGTTTATTCTTTTACTGACTTGGTTTTCAAGACGATTCTTTGGTCTCTACTTTATCCTTGTCCTTTTAAGTTTCTTTATCAGTGTTCAAGTCATCAATCGCGAATCGGATTCAAGCAGTAAACTATTATGGGTTCTGGTCATCATGTTTATGCCTGTTTTTGGAGGTGTCTTGTATCTTCTTTTTGGTGCCCGCAAAATTCCTAGGGAATTGATGATCAAAGACCGTCAGGCAGCTTCGGACTACCAGCGTTATGCCAAACAAAGCATTAAAGTCATGAAACAGGAAAGTGATGACTTTGTTCTTGATAAAATGGTTTCTCTTGCCTGGTCCAATGGTTATTTTCCGGTATATGATCATTGTTCGGTACAGTATTTTCCTTCAGGAGAAAAACAATATCAGGCGTTTTTAAAAGAACTTTCTGAGGCAAAATCTTTTATCTTCATGGAATTTTTCATCATCAATCAAAGTGTGATGTGGGATACAATTTTACAGATCCTGATCGACAAAGCCAGTGAAGGTGTGGATGTTCGCTTGATCTATGATGATTTTGGCACAATCACTTATCTGCCCGACAAATATGACCAATGGCTTACTTCCCGGGGAGTAAAGACCCATCGTTTCAATCCGATGAAAGCCCAGATTGCCATGCAGATGAACAATCGCGATCATCGCAAGATCCTTGTCGTGGATGGTAAGGTGGCCTTTACCGGCGGCTGTAATATATCCGATGAGTATATCAATACGCGCGAACGTTTTGGACATTGGAAAGATATGGGCGTTTGTATCAAAGGCGCTGCCGTTGAAACCTTCACGATCTCCTTTCTTCAGATGTGGAATTATCAGGAAGAAGAAAATACGCCGTATGCACCTTTTATCGTTAAAAAAGAAAACCAGATTCGCTATGACGAACCTGGTTATGTGATTCCGTTCAGTGATTCGCCTACGGATGAAAACTATACCGGAAAATATATGCATCTGAATCTACTGAATGCCTCTACCAATTACTTCTGGATCACGACGCCTTATCTGATTCTGGATGATGAGATGGTATCCAGCTTACAGCTTGCTGTCAATAACGGGGTGGATGTACGCATTGTTGTACCTGCCATTCCGGACAAGAAAGCCGTTTACCAGGTGACAAAAGCCAACTACGATGCTTTGATCAAAAAGGGCGTGCGTATCTATGAATACAGTCCTGGTTTTATCCATGGAAAAGTTGCGCTCAGTGATGATCGAAGTGCTCTGGTAGGGACTGTAAATATGGATTTTCGCTCTTACTATCTTCATTATGAATGCGGTGTCTTTATGCGGGATACATCCTGTCTTCAAGAAATTCATGATGATTTTGAAGACATTTTCAGCCGTTCTCACGAGGTCACTTTGGAAGAATGCGAACAAGTTAATTTCTTCTTACGCCAGTTTAGAAAGATCTTGAAGGTTTTCGGTCCTATGTTATAAAAAAAGACTTGCGACTTGGTTATCCTAGGATAGCCAAACGCAAGTTTTTTTAAATCATTTTTTTAGGGTCCACATAGAGATCAAATTCTTCTTCTGTCAAATACCCTAATTCCAAGATGGCTTCTTTTAAAGAACAGTTATGGTGATAAGCATACTGGCTGGCTTTCCCTGCTTTTTCATAGCCGATGACCGGATTCAAACAAGTTACCAACATCAGTGAATGATGCAGGTTTTTATCGATTGTCTCTTTGTTGGGTTTCAGGCCATGGAGGCATCGAAGTGTAAAGGAATCGATGGCATCGCTCATGAGCTGAATACTTTGATCGATATTATAGGCAATCAAAGGCATAAAGACATTCAGTTCAAAGTTTCCCTGACTGGCTGCCATGCCGATGGCCGTATCGTTTCCCATGACCTGGACAGATACCATTGTCATGGCTTCACACTGCGTAGGATTGACTTTTCCCGGCATGATGGAACTGCCTGGTTCATTGCTTGGAATATCGATTTCATGGATGCCGCATCGCGGACCAGACGCCAACCATCGTATGTCATTGGCAATCTTCATGCAGTTGCATGCCAAACCTTTTATAGCGCCGGATAGTAATACACAGGCATCCTTGCTGGTAAGGGCATGGAATTTATTGGGGTCGGGAACAAAATCGATATGGGTTTTCTCTTTGAGAATGGAACAAACCTTCTGATCGAAATCTTTTGGACAGTTGATTCCTGTTCCGACCGCAGTAGCACCAATGGCCAGTTCTTTCACATATTTCAAGCTGGATTGGATCTGATCCATACTATGTTCGATCATAGAACGATAACCGCTGATCTCCTGAGAAAAATACAGTGGGGTCGCATCTTGAAGATGGGTTCTTCCAATTTTGATCAATCCTTGATTTTCTTCTTCGATTCGTTTCAACTCCGTGATCATTCTTTCACAGGCCGGAAGCAATTCGTCAATCGTTTTTTGTGCCATCATCATATGCAGGGCTGTTGGAAAGGTATCGTTGCTGCTTTGTGAACAGTTTACGATATCGTTGGGATGAAGAATTTCTTGATCCGCATACTGATTTCCCAAAGTTGTGATGACTTCATTGAAGTTCATATTAGTTTGGGTTCCGCTTCCTGTCTGCCAGACGTGGAGAGGGAATTGGTCGTTATATTGACCATCCAGAATCTTTTCGCATACATGTTCAATGGCATCGCATTGTTCCTGCGTGATTTTTTGGTAAGACAAGTTGGCAATCGCACAGGCTTCTTTCAATAACGCAAAGGCATTAAGGATGCTTTGCGGCATAGTTTCAATTCCAATAGGGAAGTTTTCCAGACTTCGCTGGGTCTGGCTCTTCCAGAATTTATCTGCAGGAACTTTTACTTTTCCTAAAACATCTCCTTCAATTCGATAATTACTCATAAATGTTTCCTCCGTTGACAGTAGTGTATCATTTTTTTTGGTTACTATCTATGTTAAAATATAGATGAATTTTACTCTTAAAAGGAGCGATCATGATGCGAATGGAACAAGTTTATGAGGCGTATTTTGATGATTACAATTGCGTAAAAGTCTATATGTCAAAAAACTTTTTTAACGGCTCATCCCGAATCTTTCATTTAAAGGATTCCTGTGACCGAATTATCCGTACGGATATTGAATCCAAACAGGATCTTCAAAATGGGTATATAAAATATATCTTATCTTTAAAAGAACCACTGATCATTGGTGAGGAATATGTCCTTTATGATGAACATTGCCAGCGAACGTATTGCCAGTACTCACACATTGTAAAGACGTCTCAGTTCAACGATGATTTTTTTATTGAGGAAAAAGATCTAGGCTGTTCCTATTCACCGAAAAAGACAGTTTTTAAAGTATGGGCTCCTACGGCGCATCGAATCCGTCTTTGTTTAGATATAAAAGGAAAAAAAGACGTTGTGGAATTAAAACGGCAAAAAAAAGGTGTCTTTTCCTGCACGGTCAATAAAGATATTTTAGATGCTCATTATACTTATATGGTACGATCCAATGGAAAATGGAGTGAGACCGTCGATCCGTACAATCCATTCTGTGGTCCCAATACGAAATACAGTGTGGTAGAATCGATGGATCGGCTGACTTTACCGGATAAAGTAAAAATGCCTCTTTTGTCCTCAAATACCAAAGCCATTATTTATGAAGCCAGCATTCGGGATATGACTTCAGAATCTGGAATTGGGATCAAGCATCCAAAAAAGTTTAAAGGGTTTACCGAAGAAAACTATACGACCAAGACGATGAGCACAGGACTCAGCTACATTTGCTCTTTAGGGGTAACGCATGTTCAGCTTCTTCCGGTTTTTGATTTTGGCAGTGTGGATGAAGTCTACACCGATATATTTTATAACTGGGGCTATGATCCCGTTCACCATCGTGCTTTAGAAGGAAGCTATTCGACCGACTGTAAAGATGCTAGGGTCCGAGTATTAGAGTTTGCACAGCTGGTCCATGATCTGCATGAAAAAGGATTGCGCGTGAATCTGGATCTTGTGTTCAATCATGTTTATGCCAAAGACAGCTATCCTCTGGAAGTTCTGGTTCCCAATTATTATTTTTTGATGAATACGGAAGGGGAGTTCAGTAATGGTTCTTATTGTGGAAACGACATTGATACCCAGCCTCCGATGTCTCGACAATATTTTCTTCAGACATGCCTGCAGATCGTAAAATGGTTTGATGTGGATGGTTTCCGTTTTGATTTGATGGGAATCCTGGATTATACACTGATCAATGAAATCGCGAAACAGTGCCGTGCCATCAAGTCTGATTTCATGATTTATGGAGAAGGATGGAACATGCCAAGTTTTGTATCGGAAGATCTCAGAGCTTCGATGCTGAATCAGCATAAGATGCCTTTGGTCGGCCACTTCAGCGATCGTTTCCGTGAAGTGTGCAGGGGGTCTAACGGCGATCTGGAGATTGCCGGATATTCAAATGGGAATACGGATCTTCTCTATGATATGGAACAAGCTCTGGCAGCCAGCTGTCTGGAAAATAAATTTGATTCTCCACAGAAAGTCATCAACTATGTGGAATGTCATGACAACCATACTTTATGGGATAAAAACAGTGTTTGTTGCCAGAACGAGTCCCGAGGCATCCTGATGCAGCGTCAGACTTTGGCTACGGCTCTGGTACTTCTTGCTCAGGGGGTGCCGTTTATCCATGCCGGACAGGAATTTGGCCGGACAAAACACAATCTGGGGAACAGTTACAACCGAAGCGATCACTACAATCGTATAGATTACAATTTAAGAAATAAACATATGCCGATCGTTGTAGATACGCGGATGTTGATCGACATTCGAAAATCGCATCCTTGTTTTTCGTTAGAAACCAAAGAAGAAATTGAACAGAATGTATCCTTTGGAGAAATTGATCATAAAGTCCTGATTTACGAGACCCAAAAGGATCAGGACCACTGTATCTGTTTCTTTAATCCTACCAATGAAAAGTTCAGTTACGATTCTTTCCAAAAGCTGACGATTCTTTTCGATAATGGAAATATCAATCCGGCTACGACCTATCGAGTAGAAATTGCTCCATATGGTGTCGTGGTATGCAGTGTTGAGTAGGATTCACTTTCATTTTTTCACAGAGAAGAATGCGAGAATCCCCTTGACTTGTATCCTTTCAAAACATAAAATAATTTCAATAACGTTTGTTCAAAGAGGAGGAGATCATGGCAAAATTTTGTAAAGAACCATCCCGTACTTTTAGTGAGTATTTATTGATTCCCGGATATACAGATGAAAACTGCATTCCGGATAATGTTGATTTAAGCACCCCTTTAGTAAAATTCAAAAAGGGTGAAAAACCAGCACTGCATTTGAATATTCCTATGGTGTCTGCCGTTATGCAGGCTGTCAGTGGAGAAGAAATGGCTTGTGCTTTGGCCAGAGAAGGCGGTGTCAGCTTTATTTATGGATCACAGACCATCGAATCGCAGGCGGCAATGGTTGCCAAGGTAAAATCCACAAAGTCTGGATTTACGGGAAGTGATTCCAATATTTCACCAGAAGCCACTTTAGCCGATGTGATCGCATTGAAACAAAAAACCGGACATTCTACCATGGCCGTTACCGAAAATGGAAAAGCCGACGGCAAACTTGTCGGTATCGTGACAAGCCGTGATTACCGTGTCAGCCGTATGGATCTGAATACGAAAGTCAAAGAGTTTATGACACCTTATGAAAAGCTGATTGTCGGTGATGAAGATATTACTTTAAGTGAAGCCAATGATCTGATCTGGGATCATAAATTGAACCAGCTTCCTGTTGTGGATAAAAATCAAAGATTAAAAGCTTTTGTATTCCGTAAGGACTATGCATCTCACAAAGAAAATCCAAACGAATTGCTGGATGATCAAAAACGCTATGTCGTGGGAGCGGGAATCAATACCCGTGATTATGAAGAACGTGTTCCTGCCCTGGTGGAAGCCGGAGTTGATGTATTGTGTATTGATTCCAGTGAAGGATATTCTTGCTGGCAAGCTAAGACTTTACAATGGATCCGTGAAAAATATGGAGATACAGTCAAAGTAGGAGCAGGAAATGTCGTAGACGAAGAAGGATTCCGTTTCCTTGCCGAGGCGGGTGCCGATTTTATCAAAGTTGGTATCGGCGGAGGATCGATCTGTATCACTCGTGAACAAAAGGGGATTGGCCGCGGACAGGCGACCGCAACTTTAGAAGTAGCGCAGGCCCGTGATAAATATTTTGAAGAAACAGGTGTATATATCCCGATTTGTTCTGATGGAGGAATCGTACACGATTATCACATCACCCTTGCCCTTGCTTTTGGGGCTGACTTCGTTATGTTGGGACGTTATTTTGCCCGTTTCAAAGAAGCTCCAAACAATTTGGTCAGTGTGAATGGAAACTATATGAAAGAATACTGGGGCGAAGGAAGTGCCCGTGCCCGTAACTGGCAGCGCTATGATGTAGGCGGAGATGCCAAGATGAGCTTTGTCGAAGGGGTAGATTCTTATGTTCCTTATGCCGGTACACTGCATGAGAATGTAGGATTGACGCTTTCCAAGATTTCCCATACGATGTGTAACTGCGGATGTCTTTCCATTCCAGATCTTCAAAAGAATGCGAAGGTGACCCTGGTATCCAGTACAAGTATCGTGGAAGGCGGCGCACACGATGTCGTTGTGCGTGATGAAAGCTTTGACGCAAAACCAAACTAAGACCCAGAGAGAAACAGGAAAAACTGTTTCTCTTTTTGTTTGGTTGCACTTTCAACTGTTGTTTGTTATATTGTGAACATGAAAGACTTTTCCGATCATAATTCCGATTTGCTGCTTGATATCAGCATTTTATATCGAAGTACACAAAAATATTACGATCAAATGCTTCAAAGCGTTTCTTTAACGTATGCCCAGCTGCCGATTCTTATTTTGATCTATGAAAATGAAGGAATTTCTCAGCAGCGCGTGGCCACGGAAGGAAGTTATGATAAAGGAACCATCACAAAACAGGTACAGAAACTTGAGGAAATGGGATATATTCGCGTTCAGCCTTCCCAAAAAGATAAACGGGCCAAAGAGCTTTATACGACATCAAAAGCGCGTCAGATCATGAGTAAGGTGTATGCGATCCGGACTTCCTGGTGGCAGCACATCAGTGCTTCGATCCCTCAGGAAGATATGGATTCATTCTCTACATTTTATAAAAATATGGCCGTTTCTGCCCGTGAGTTTGCGCAGGCTGATCTAAGTGAGATCCTCTTTTTTGAACAGCAGAATATCAGTTTGGAAAGTTATCCGGGAAAGGTTTCAACTGTCCTGTCTACAGGAGGATGTAACTTTCGCTGTCCTTTCTGTAATTGTTCCCATCTGGTGTTCTTAAAAGAAAACACCAAAAGCATTCAGGAAAGCCAGATACTCCAATATCTGACACGAAGAAAAGGCTTATTGAATGCGGTTTTGATCAAAGGGGGAGAGCCTTTGATGCATCCAGAGCTGCTGCCGTTTTTAAAAAAAGTCAAAGCCTTAAACTATGATGTAAAGTTGGAAACGAATGGATCCTATTCGGCACTTTTAAAGGAATTGATCGATCAAAATCTGGTTGATGAAGTTCTGTTTCATATCAAAAATACTAAAGAAAAATATGGAGAAACGATTGGCTTGAAAGACTATGACATCAAAGAGGTGCAGTCCAGTATCGATTGTTTACAAAAGACAAAGAAAAGTATTACTTTTGTCTTTACGCCTATACAGGAACTTCATACGATGGAAGATCTTCTGGCCATGGCCAGATGGATTCAGCCGGCTCAAAAGCTGGAACTTCATACATATCAGGAAAAAGAAACCGTGATCCAGGAAGGATTTCACGGCTATTCGCCGGAGGCACTTAAACAGGCGCAGGAGAAAATTCAAGAGATCATACCGAATGTTGTGATCAGATAGGGGAAATATATGTTGAAAGTAGAAAAAAGAGATGGAACGATTGTCGACTTTAATGTATCAAAAATCATCAATGCCATAGAGAAAGCTTTTGTTTCCTGTAAGATGACCTATGATCCGCAGATCTTTGATCTTTTAGTTTTACGGGTCAGTGCCGATGTTCAGCCCAAGATCCATCATGAGATCGTATCGGTGGAAGATATCCAGGATAGTGTAGAAAGAGTCCTTTCACAGGCAGGGTATACGGAAGTTGCCAAATCCTATATCTTATATCGGAAACAAAGGGAAAATGTCCGGCGGATCGAAACAACAACATTGGATTATAAAAATATTGTTGACTCTTATCTGGACAATAGCGACAGAGATTTAACGATCGATCAGCCTTCGATCTTTTCTGTCGGCGGTTTGATCTTATCAAATTCAGGCGCAATCACAAAGAATTACTGGCTCAGTGAAGTGTACGATACCCAGATCGAAGAAGCACATAATAGCGGACTGATCCATATCCATGATCTGGATATGCTGACAGGAGACAGTGCCAGCTGGAGTCTTTTGACATTGATTACCAATGGCATACAGCCGGGTCCTGACCAGATTCAGTCTCGTCCGGCCAAACATCTGATGACTTTGTGCAATCAGATGGTCAATGCTCTGGGGATCCTTCAGAATGAATGGGCCGGAGCGCAGACCTTTTCAAGCTTTGATACATACCTGGCTCCTTATGTCAAACAAGATCATTTAACACATTCAGAAATAAAAAAGGCGTTGGAAACCTTTATTTACGGAGTAAATATTCCATCCAGATGGGGAACACAGACACCATTTTCCAATGTCTTGTTTGATATGGAAGTTCCTGAAGATCTAAAGAATGTCAAAGCCTGGGTCGGCAATCGTGAAATGGATTTCACCTATGGAGACTGTAAAGAAGAAATGAAAATGATCCAGGATGCTTTTTTTGAGATCCTGTACGAAGGCGATGCGATGGGAAATGGTTTTCCTTTCCCGATTCCTACCGTGATGATCGATGAAAACTTCGATTTTGATGGACATGAAAATCTGTTTAAATGTACTGGAAAATATGGATCACCTTATTTTGTCAATCGAACACAATCGGATTTTAAACATTCCTCTTTAAAGATGGTGGATTCTTCAAAATGGAATAAGAAACCAGGTTTTTACAGTTATCCAGAGAATTCAGGAAATATAGGAACAGTGACGATCAATCTTGTTCGTTTGGCCTTGATCAGCAAACAGGAAGATGAGTTTTTTGAGCACTTGGAACAGATATTGGATCTTTCCTGCCGGTCATTGCGTATCAAATCTCAAGTTTTGACCAAACTGTTAAAGAGCGGATTGTATCCGTATACAAGCCAATATATTGAAAATTTTGATCATCATTTTTCCACGATCGGGATCGTAGGGATGAACGAAGCCGGATTAAATGCAGCATGGCTGAAAAAAGATATGACGCATATAGAAACTCAGAATTTTGCCGGTAAAGTTTTAACTTTTATTCGTGACCGTTTGATTCTTAAACAAAAGGAAACCAACAGTTTGTACAATCTGGAAGCCACACCGGCAGAAAGTGTTTCGTATCGGTTCGCATGTAAGGATAAGGAGCTCTATCCCGATTTGATCATGAATGATACATTAGCGTATACCAATTCAACCCAGATGCCTTTTAATAACGAAAAAGACTTGTTCGAGACGTTAAAGATCCAGGAGAATATTCAAAGAATCTATAATGGCGGCGTTTCTTTTCCTATCAACATTTCGCAAGGAATCATGAATGAACAGGCCGTTCGAACTCTAGTCAAAACGATCATTCAGTCCTTTGACATCTATGACTTCATGTTGTCGCCTATTTATTCGGTGTGCAGTGAGCATGGTTATTTAAAAGGGCTGCAGACACATTGTCCAAAATGCCAGAAAACGTGTACGATCTGGGCAAGAGTGGCCGGCTATTATCATTCGGTGAATTTACGAGATCAAAGAGTATATAAAGATTTTTTAAAACAAAATCATTTTGATATAGAGTGAATTAAAAAAACACTTATGAAATAACAGACGCATGGCCGTAATTTTTTACCTGTTATTTCTTAGACGTTGAAGAGCTT
>NZ_CALVGO010000040.1 GCF_944327125.1 uncultured Faecalicoccus sp. | reverse complement strand
CTTATCATTCTATATGATTTCGTGTATAATACTAAAGGTAAAGGAGGAATCTATGGAACCGCAATACAAAACCATATGGAATCAAGTATTATCCCTGATCGAAAAATCCAAATACTATGATAAAGAAACTTTCGATTCCTGGATTTCTAAAACCGAATTATTAAAAATCGAAGACGGTATGGCTTATATTGTCTATCCAACGATGATTACACTGAATATATTAAAAAATACCAATGGCATACAGCTTTTGGAGTCGTCTTTGAAAGAAGTCACAAAGGAAGAAATTTCCATTCAGCTGATTTCCAAACAGGACGCTTCTTCTTTGATTCCGGAAATCAAGCTGCAGGAACGTACGCAGAATCTGATGCGTACCGATTTCAATGAAGAATATACTTTTGAAAATTTTGTTGAAGGAAATTCCAATGCGGAAGCTTATGCCGCCTGTCTTTCCTGCTGTACACAGAAAAATCATCTTTTCAATCCCATCATGATTTATGGAAATTCTGGATTAGGGAAAACGCATCTTCTTCATGCGATTGGAAATTATCTGCGAAAAGAAAGACCGGAAACAAAAGTTTTTTACTCATACAGCGGAGATCTGGTCACCATTTTACTGGATGCCATGAAATCCAAGAGTGTTCATGGAAATGCCGTGGATCAAGTAAAATCCCAACTGGTTTCCTATGATTATTTTTTGATTGATGACATTCAAAATCTTCAACTTTCTTCCAGTCAGGAAGTTTTCTTTAATGTATACAATGAACTCATCCGAAAAAATGCACAGATCGTGATTACTTCCGATGTGCATCCCATGGAGATGAGCGGACTTCAAAAACGTCTGATTTCCCGCTTTACATCCGGTTTATCGGTCAATATCTTAAAACCGGAATTTGATACCAGTAAAGCCATTTTAAAAAAGAAGCTGGAAGGCAATGAAGAAATATGCCAGATCAATGAAGATGTATTGGACTATCTGGCCAATAAATTCAGTAACGATGTAAGAAATCTGGAAGGAAGTCTCAATAAGTTGATTTTCAACGCAACCTTAGAAAATCCGGATGTGATCGACTTAGATTTTGCCCAGAGAATCTTAATGAAAGAACCGATTGTCTCTTCTGAATCGGAATTGACCATAAAGAAAATCAAAAAAGCGGTCACACGATTTTATGGGCTGACCTACAAAGATCTGGAAGGAAAATCCCGTCAGAAGAAATTAATGAACGCAAGACAAGTTTTCATCTATTTAAGCCGGGAACTGCTTCATAAAGCGTATGTTTCCATTGGACAAGAATTGGGAAACAGAGACCATACAACTATTTCCAGTTCGTATGAAAGAGCTTTAAAGCTGATGAAGACCGATCAAACCTTTAAAATGGCCGTGGAAAAAGTACAGTCAATTTTGGAAAAAGATTAGTTTTCCTTATCTTTCCCCATACAATCCACATTTCATTATCTTATTCTTTTTAGATAAATATAGGAAAATGGAATTCTTTTTTCCACAAATCCACAGGTTATTGTTATTACTTAGTATATAAAAAATAAAAAAAGGAGATTTCATATGCATTTTTCAATTGACAGAAAGTATTTTTACGAAAAGATCAGCGTAGTTGCCCGAGCTATCAGTATGTTCAGTCCGATTCCGGCATTATCCGGCATCTGTATCCAGGTGGATGAAGATCAGATTGTTTTGACCGGAAGCGATTCCAACATTTCCATTCGTTCCACAATTTTAAAAGGAGAATTGAATCAGCTGCAGATCGAGTCTACGGGATCGATTGTGATTGAAGCGAAATATTTATTGGAAATCGTAAGAAAACTGGATTGTTCTCTCATTGATATGGAAAGAATCGATCATTCATTGGTTCGTTTATCCAGCGATAACGGACAATTCCAGCTCAACGGCATTCGTGCCCAGGAATATCCAACCATTGATTTTTCTCAGCCTGTCCACAGCTTTCTTTTAAAAGGCGAACAATTAAAACAAATCGTATCCCAGACGTCTTTTGCGTGCAGTGATAAAGATCAAAGACCGGTTTTAACAGGGGTCAATTTCCATGCCCGCAACCAGTCTCTTTACTGCAGCGCTACCGATTCCTATCGTTTGGCACGAAAAGTAATCGAATTGGATTCGGCTCAGGAATTCAATATCACCATTCCGGCCAAGAGTTTGAATGAAGTAACACGCAGTATTTCCGAAGAAGATACAGACATCATGATTTATGTAGATCATAAAAAAGCCCAGTTTATCCTGGATAAGACAATCATTCAGACACGATTGATCGATGGAACGTTCCCGGATGTTGAACGAATCATTCCTTCAGAATGCATCGCCAGTATGGAAGTCAATGCCAGTGAATTATCCAATGTGATCGACCGTACGAATTTTATTCGTAATGATAAGATCCATTTGATCAAAATGGAATGTTCCCCAGAAGTTTGTCATGTAAAGACCAATTCCATCGAGATTGGAAATTCCGATGAGATTTTGACCGATTGTACGTATTCAGGAGAAGATTTAAATCTTGCCTGCAACGGAACCTATATGTTGGATGCAATCAAAGCTTTGAATGCGGAAAAGGTCAAGCTGGAATTCTCCGGTTACTTAAAACCTATCAAGATCTCCAATCCGGACGATCCTTCTATCTTAATGGTGGTCGTACCCATTCGAAGCTACGATTAAAAGCGTGTAGACATAAAAATTTATATAGAATGACAAATAAGATTCATAAAATCGAATTTAACGCATACGGCTCTTTTTAGAGCCTTTTCTTTTTGAATTAGAAATAAAGAAACCATGAGTTTTGGACAGGTAGTAAAAAAAAGGGGAGTGTGATATAATTTAATGGCGAAAAGAGGGATTTGTATGTACTTTGATCTAAAAGGTGAATACATTACTTTACAACAGTTATTGAAGGCATGCGATATCATTTCAAGCGGTGGAGAAATCAAAGATTTTCTTTATGAAAATGAAGTTTATGTGAACGGAGAAAGAGAAAATCGAAGAGGAAGAAAGCTTTATAAAAATGATGTCGTTTCTTTTTATGATACAAGGATCACTTTAAGATGAATGTACGTCAGTTGGAGCTTCGTTATTTTCGAAATTATGAAAAGATAAAATGTGATTTTTATCCGAATTGTATCCATGTACTGACCGGTAAAAATGCACAGGGAAAGACCAACCTGATCGAATCGATTTATTATTTAAGTCATTTACGTTCTTTTCGTACGCAGAGCCAGTCTCGCTTGATCAAGGATGATCATGATTTTTTTATGATTCGTTCTGTGATGGAAAGTCATCAAAGAAAAGAAGAAGTGCGAATCGTCGGCTATGAACATGAAAAACATTTGTATCGTTTCAATGATCCGGTGCATCGTTATTCTGATTTCATAGGAAACATCAACGCTGTTCTCTTTTGTCCGGATGATCTTTCGCTCTTTAATCAAAGTCCAAAGATGAGAAGAAGATTTCTGGATATGGAATTGATCAAACTCTCTAAGAAATATACATGGACTTTGAATCACTATCAGAAACTTCTTCGGCAGCGGAATATGATACTGAAGAAGGAGAAGATCGATGATGTTTTATTAGAGACACTCACAGAACAAATGATAGAAGATCAAGTCATCATATTGAATCAGAGAGTTTATTTTCTTGAAAACCTTATGGAAAAGACCAAAAAATTCTATTCTTATTTCACCAGTGAAAAAGAAGACATCGGAGGTCAATATCTAACTTTTATTGAACTGGAAAACATCAGGGAGAATCTAAAAAATGCCTATGTTCGCTCTTTTCATCGGGATAAGATGTACAAACAGACGCATTTAGGGATCCATAAGGATGATATTGATTTTCATATGAATGGCGTATCCTTGAAAGATATTGCCAGTCAGGGACAAAAAAGAAGTTTTCTGATTTCATTAAAACTGGCTTTATGTCAGATCATATATGAGAAACAAAAGGAATATCCAATTTTATTATTGGATGATGTATTCAGTGAATTGGATGAAAATCGTTCTCAAAAGCTGATTTCCATCCTTCCTAAAACCATGCAGGTCTTTATCACAATGACAGAACGGGTGAACATGGATTGGTTTAGGAATCATGAAACCAAAATTTATCAAATTGAAAAAGGACATCTCAAGGAGGTCAATTTATGAGCAATGAAAATGAAAAGATCATTGAATTTGAAGAATTAGAAAATTCAGCGACACATGTCGATCATTCCTATACGGCTGATGATATTCAAGTCCTGGAAGGATTGGAAGCGGTTCGGCTTCGTCCAGGTATGTATATTGGTTCGACCAGTGCCCGCGGTCTTCACCATCTGGTATGGGAAATCGTAGACAATGGAATCGATGAGGCTTTGGCCGGTTATGCCAATCAGATCGATGTAGTCATTGAAAAAGACAATGTGATCTCTGTCAGAGACAACGGCCGTGGTATGCCGGTGGGAATTCATGAAAAAACAGGAATCAGTGCGGTAGAAACCATCATGACCGTTCTTCATGCCGGCGGTAAATTTGGCGGAGGCGCCTACAAAGTTTCCGGCGGTCTTCACGGTGTAGGGGCCAGTGTGGTCAATGCCTTGAGTGAATGGCTGGAAGTTACGGTATATCAAAATGGAAAAATCTACTTTATTCGATTTGAAAATGGAGGACAGACCACAGAACCTTTAAAAGTAATCGGGGAAACTAATGAAACAGGAACCCTGGTTCGATTTAAAGCCGATCCTGTCATTTTTAAGGAAACGACGGAATATGATTTTGATACCTTGAATGTAAGACTTCGTCAATTGGCCTTTTTGAATAAAGATATTCGTTTGACTTTAAAAGATGAACGAGTGGAAGATGGAGCTAGTGTCAATTATAAATATGAAGGCGGAATCATTGAATACGTCAAATATCTGAATAAAGGAAAAAAGACGTTAAGCGAAAATATCATTTATGTGGATGGAATGCAGAATCAGATTTTGGCGGAAGTCGCCCTGCAGTATAACGATGGATATCAAAGCAATATCTATTCTTTCTGTAACAACATTCACACCCATGAAGGAGGATTCCATGAAGATGGATTCCGTATGGCTTTGACCCGTGTGATCAATGCCTATGCCAAAGAAAACAATCTGATCAAAAAAGAAGAGACCCTGTCTCAGGATGATGTCAAAGAAGGATTGGTGGCCATCATATCCATCAAACATCCGGATCCTCAATACGAAGGACAGACCAAGACAAAATTGGGAAACAGTGAAGTTCGTAAGATTGTCTCCAATATTGCCGGAGAACAGATCAAACGTTTCTTTTTGGAAAATCCAAACGATGCCAAGGCCATCGTGGAAAAAGCCATCGTGGCCTCAAAGGCCCGTCTGGCGGCGAAAAAAGCCCGTGAATTAACACGAAGAAAAAGTGCCTTGGATGGAATCAGTTCCTTGCCGGGAAAACTGACAGACTGTTCTTCCAAGAATGCCAGCGAATGCGAGATCTTTATTGTCGAGGGAGATTCTGCCGGCGGAAGTGCCAAACAGGGACGTGATGCCAAGACACAGGCGATTCTTCCCCTGCGAGGAAAAATCTTGAACGTGGAAAAAGCGCGTCAACACCGAATTTTTGAAAATCAGGAAATTCGTTCCATGATCACTGCCTTTGGATGCGGAATCCAGGATGAGGTCAATCTGGAAAATCTTCGTTATCATAAAATCGTGATCATGACCGATGCCGATGTCGACGGAAGCCATATTTGTACATTGATGTTGACATTCTTATATCGTTTCATGCGTCCGGTCATTGAAGAAGGATATGTATATATTGCCCAGCCGCCTTTGTATAAAGTTCAAAAAGGAAAAAAGGTAGCGTATGCCTATAAAGAACAGGAAATGGATCGTCTTCGTGAAGAATTCAAAGATGGATTCAAGGTACAGCGTTATAAAGGTTTGGGCGAAATGGATGCCGAACAGCTATGGGAAACAACCATGGATCCGGCGCATCGTATTTTGAAAAGAGTGACCATCGATGATGCCGTCGAAGCAGACAGCGTTTTCTCCATGCTGATGGGAGAAGATGTGGATCCGCGCCGTGAATTCATACAGGAAAACGCAGTATATGCCAATTTGGATTATTAGGAGGTTTCCATGGAAGAAGAAATGAAAAAATACGATACGATCGAAGATGTTGAGATTTCCAAGGAAATGCGGGAAGCCTTCCTGGATTATTCAATGTCGGTCATCGTACAGCGAGCTTTACCGGATGTCCGTGATGGGATGAAACCCGTTCATCGAAGAATCCTTCATGCGATGAATATGTTGGGAATCACCAGCGGAGTCGCTCATAAAAAAAGTGCTCGTATCGTCGGAGAAGTAATTGGTAAGTATCATCCTCACGGAGATACAGCGGTCTATGATGCGATGGTTCGTATGGCCCAGGACTTTTCATATCGCTATCCTTTAGTGGACGGACATGGTAACTTTGGATCTCTGGATGGAGATGGAGCAGCGGCCATGCGTTATACCGAGGCCAGAATGTCTAAAATCTCCATGGAGATGATGAGAGATATCAATAAAGAAACGGTTGATTTTATTCCTAACTATGATGGAGAAGAAAGTGAACCGGTCGTTTTGCCTAGCCGAATCCCTAACTTATTGATCAATGGATCGGTGGGAATCGCCGTAGGTATGGCGACGAATATTCCGCCTCACAATTTATCAGAAACCATTCAAGCTATTATTAAATTGATGGATGATCCGGATGTCAGTGTACCGGAATTGATGGAAGTCATCAAAGGACCTGACTTTCCAACCGGTGGTATTATTTTAGGAAGAAAAGGGATCCGCCAGGCTTATGAAACGGGCCGCGGTTCGATCATGATCCGTTCCAAATACCGTATCGAAGAGCTGGATAACGGAAAGAAGCGCATTATTTTCTATGAAATTCCTTATCAGGTCAATAAATTGAATTTGATCAAGAAAATGGCCGATTTGATCCGCGATAAAGAAATCCAGGGGGTTACGTATCTAAATGACGAAAGTAACCGAGAAGGAATTCGTATCGTTATGGAATTAAAGAAAGATGTTCAGGAAGAAGTTGTCTTGAATCAGCTTTTCCGCCTGACTCCGCTGCAGACAAGCTTTGGAATCAATATGCTAGCGCTGGAGGGTGGAAGACCGAAACAGCTTTCATTAAAAGAAATATTGAATGATTATATTGATCATCAAGTTGAAGTTGTGGTTCGCAAAACCAAATTTGATCTAAAAAAAGCCAAAGACAGAGCACATATTCTGGAAGGTCTTCGTATCGCAATGGATCATATTGATGAAGTGATTCATTTGATTCGCTCCAGTAAAAAAGACGAAGCCGGTCTGGTGGATGAACTGTGCGAAGCCTTTGGTCTTACGCAGATCCAGGCGAAGGCCATTCTTGCGATGCAGCTAAGAAGATTGTCCGGATTGGAAAGAGATAAGATTGAAAATGAATATCAGGAAATCTTGAAGACAATTGCGGATCTGGAAGACATTCTGGCCAATCACAGCCGTGTATTACAGATCATTCGCGATGATTTGATGGAAATCAATCAAAAATATGGCGATGAAAGAAAAACAGAAATTTCCGATGCCTCTTTCGATATGGAAGATGAAGATCTGATCCCGGTTGAGGAAAGCATCATTATTCTGACCGAATCCGGATACATCAAAAGACAACCGGTAAATACCTACCATACGCAGAATCGCGGCGGCAGGGGAATCAAATCTCTGACATTGAATGAAGAAGATTCCATTGATACGATGATTTCCATGTCAACGCATGACTGGTTATTGTTGTTTACGAATAAAGGAAGAGTCTATCGAATGAAAGGATTCCATATTCCTGTGGCTTCCCGAAATGCCAAAGGTCTTCCAATTGTAAATATTTTGACCATGGAAAGCGATGAAAAAGTAAAAGTATTGCTTCCAATTCCAAAAGAACATGAAGATATCAAAACCTTGTTGTTTGTAACCAAAAACGGAATTGCCAAACGTACGGCTTTGACAGAATTTGACAATATCAATAGAAATGGAAAAATTGCGATTAGCCTGAAGGAAAATGATGAACTGGCCTTTGTAAAGACCACTTCAGGAGAAGATGAAGTCTTGATTGCCGGATCCAATGGAAAAGCGGTACGTTTCAATGAAAATCAGATTCGTATCATGGGACGCAGTGCCTCCGGTGTATTAGGATTTAACTGTGATGGAAGCCAGGTTGTCGGTGTTTGTCTTTCTCGTGAAGGGGATACGATCTTATCCATTTCTGAAAATGGTTATGGAAAACGAAGCCGTTTAGAAGATTACCGTTTGACCTCCCGTGGCAAAAAAGGTGTAAGAACGATCAATGTAACCGAAAAAACCGGACAGCTTGTGAGTGTACAGGCCGTTGAAGGAATCGAAGATGCGATGATTGTTTCCAGTTCAGGAATCATGATTCGAATTGCGTTGGAATCGGTAGGAATCTATGGACGAAATACGCAGGGAATCAAATTGATCAATCTGACAGAGAATGCGAAAGTCACAAAAGTAACACTGGTGGATCACAGCGAGGATTCACAAGAAGAAGAGTAATGAAGAAAAGGTTCTTATTGTGAAAAATAAGAACCTTTTTAGGAGTTTCATATGAATAAGCTGAATTTTAAATATACGATATTAATAGGTTTTACCTTATTTTCAATGTTTTTTGGAGCGGGAAATTTAATATTTCCACCTTTATTGGGTGCTCAGTCCGGATCTCATTTTATTTATTCAATGATTGGATTTTTGATAACGGCGGTTTTTGTTCCTACCATTACGATCATAGTCGTCGCCAAACATCAGGGATTAAAAAATTTAACCGATCGGATCCATCCTATTTTTACGGTACTCTTTGTGACACTGGTGTATTTATTGATTGGACCTTGTGTGGCCATTCCAAGAACAGCTTCCACTTCTTTTGAAATGGCTCTTTCCCCTTTTCTATCCAGTGAACATTTAATATGGGCAAGAATTTTCTATTCCCTTTGTTTCTTTGTATTGACCAGTTATGTGGCCCTGCATCCTAATAAGTTAAAAAATTTATTGGGAAAGATCATGACGCCTTTATTATTGATATTGATTGGTGCCGTTTTTATCGGAACACTGATCAATCTTCCAATAAATATTGGAGAGACGGCACAGCGATATCAAGAAATTCCGGTATGGTCCGGTATCGTGGATGGATATCAGACAATGGATATACTGGCCGCTTTGAATTTTGGTATCATCATATCCATCAATATTCAAGATCTGGGAGTGAAAGATCCCAAACAGATTGCCAAAGAAATCATGAAAGCGGGCGTTGTAGCCGGTATCCTATTAGGAAGTGTATATTGTCTGACCGGCTATATCGGAATGCACACTTCCGGATACTTTGAAAATGTGACCAACGGAGCTCAGGTCTTAGTTTATGCGATCCAGAACAGCTTTGGATCTTTTGCCCAGATCCTGGTCGGCGCTATTTTCTTTATCGCCTGCTTCAATGTGTGTTCTGGACTTTTATCCTGCTGTGCCCAGTATTTTCATGAGCTGTATTCCAAAATATCTTATAAAACATGGCTCTTTGGATTTGCGGCGTTCAGTTTTGTAGTGTCCAGTTTTGGTTTGGATTTCATATTGAACGCATCCACACCGATATTATCGATCATGTGCCCGCTGGCTGTGGTATTGATTGTCTTTGGAATTGTGATCAAACCTAAGTCATAAAAGAAAAAGAACTTGCACATTGATTTAAAGAATGATATAAAATGTACAGAAAACGTTGAAAAGGAAAAGTATATCGAATCTTTATTCAAGAGACAGTATGGCGGGTGAAAATACTGATAAAGACCGATAGAAAAGCCCCTTTGAGTGATTGGATGAATGAAAGTAGTCAAATCCGGTACAGACCGTTATCATGTCAAGAGATCTTTTTTAAGATAAGAAGGGTGGCAACGCGAGACATCGTCCCTTTATGGTGATGTCTCTTTTTTTATGGACAAAAGGAGGAAATGTAATGTTAGATATTAAATTTGTTCGTGAAAATCCAGATCTTGTGAAAGAAAATATGAAAAAGAAATTTCAGGATGCCAAAATTCCTTTGGTCAATGAAGTGCTTCAGGAAGATAAAGAACTTCGTCAGACCCAACAGCACGCCGATGATCTGAGAAATCAGCGAAAGACAATTTCTAAACAAATCGGTGCTTTGATGGGACAAGGTAAAAAAGAAGAAGCCGAAGAAGTGAAACAGAAAGTGGCTTCAATTGCCCAGGAACTGGAAGCACTGGAAGGAAAAGAAGAAAAACTGCGGGAATCGGTTAAAGAAAAAATGATGAAGATTCCAAATATGATCGATGACAGTGTTCCGATTGGAAAAGATGATTCTGAAAACGTGGAACTGGAAAAATTTGGAGAACCGGTTGTCCCTGATTTTGAAATTCCTTACCATACAGAAATTATGGAAAAAGTCAATGGAATCGATTTAGACAGTGCCCGTAAAGTGGCAGGAAACGGATTCTATTATTTAATGGGAGATATTGCCCGTCTTCACTCTGCCATTTTATCGTATGCCCGTGATTTTATGATCAATAAAGGATTTACGTATTGTATTCCGCCTTATATGATTCGTTCCGCCGTCGTGGATGGAGTTATGAGTTTTGCGGAAATGGAAGGCATGATGTATAAGATCGAAGGGGAAGATCTATATCTGATTGGAACCAGTGAACATTCCATGATCGGAAAATTTATTGATACGATCCTGGATGAAAAAGATCTTCCATATACATATACGTCTTTCTCTCCTTGTTTCCGAAAAGAAAAAGGCGCTCATGGGATAGAAGAACGAGGTGTATATCGTATCCACCAGTTTGAAAAACAGGAAATGATCGTTGTCTGCAAGCCGGAAGACAGTATGGAATGGTTTAAGAAACTGTATATGAACACGGTAGAATTTTTCCGTTCCTTAGATGTTCCGGTACGTACATTGGAATGCTGCTCCGGGGATCTGGCCGATCTGAAATGTAAATCTGTAGACGTAGAAGCCTGGTCTCCTCGTCAGAAGAAATACTTTGAAGTGGGAAGCTGCTCGAATTTGACCGATGCCCAGGCAAGACGTTTGCGTATTCGTGTGAAAGATGAAAAAGGAAATAAGTATTTTGCCCATACATTGAACAATACTTGTGTGGCTCCCCCACGTATGCTGATCGCATTCCTTGAAAATAATCTGCAGGCCGATGGCAGCATTTTGATTCCAGAAGCTTTACAGCCTTATATGGGAGGTATGAAAAAAATAGGATAGTTCTACTATTCTATTTTTTTATATTTATACTATATTTAAACAATACAGCTTTTTGTATTGAATTTGTAAATTCATATGATATAATGAAACAGCTACTACAATGATGTCAAATGAATCAGGTCAGGTCGGGAACGAAGCAGCCTTAAGTTTGCTCCATCATGTGTAGTAGTTTTTTTATGGTACAATAAGAATATGAATCAAGATGAAAAATGGATGAAAAAGGCAATTCATCAAGCCTTGCGGGCAGAAAGTAAAGACGAAGTCCCTATTGGATGTGTCATTGTCAAAGAGGATCAGATTGTTGCCCGAGCTTACAATCAAAGAGAAA
>NZ_CALVGO010000039.1 GCF_944327125.1 uncultured Faecalicoccus sp. | reverse complement strand
TCAGAAGTTAAGCACTTCAGCGGCGAAAATAGTTGGGCCTGCCCCTGCGAACATAGCACGTTGCCGGGTCTTTTTTTTATGATATGATAAGGACGGTGGTATTATGAAACGAAAGCTAAATATTAAGAATTTACTTATTCTTGTTTTACCCTGTCTTTGTTTGTGCTTCGGTTTGGTCTTTCTTTTTTTACCGAAAGAAGACAAACCCGTTTCTAAACCTTCCGAAGCTAAAGAAAAAGTTAAAACGGATACAAAGTCATTAAAAACGTTTTTAGAAATTCTTCAGGAACCGGTCGGTCAAACGATGTATATCTGGGGCGGCGGATGGAATGAAGAAGATACCGGTGCCGGGAAGGAAGCCCTGACACTGGGAGTGAGTAAGAAATGGAAAGAATTTTTTCTTCAACAAGATTCATCTTACAACATGGAAAATCATTTGTATGAGATTCATAATGGTTTAGATTGTTCCGGTTATGTAGGATGGGCCATTTATAATTTGATGGAAACTAAATCCAATCAGGGATCAGGTTATGTTATGTTGGCAAGTGAAATGGCCTCTACATTCAGCGAAAATGGATGGGGAAGCTATACACCCCGCTTACAGGTTACAGATTATAAGCCTGGTGATATCATGTCGAATGAAGAACACGTATATGTTGTTTTAGGGACCATGGATGATGGAAGTGTTTTGTTGATACATTCTTCCCCTCCTGGGGTTCGAATCTGTGGCACACCGAATTCTGCAGGCTCTTCCCTTTCTATGGCTAACGAGCTGGCTGAATCTATCATGTCTGAATACTATCCGGATTGGTATGCCAAATATCCTTCGGTCAATGTTGATTCGACGTATCTTACAAATTATGATCAGTTTCGTTGGAACAAAGATACTTTAAAAGATGCCCAAAAGATCCAGATGATGTCTGGTAACGAAATTATAGAACTTTTATATGAATAAAGGCACTGGCTTATGACCAATGCCTATTTTTTTATGATTGTTTTTTCGAATGGTTCGATGGCGTTGAGATCGTATGGGGTATCCTGATAAACGATAAAATTGATCCAGTTGGAGTAGAGAAGATTCGCTCCGCTTTTCCATGTGATGACCGGTTCTTTGGAATCGTCATCATTGGGATAGTAGTTTTTAGGGACCGCTATTTGAAGCCCTTTATTTTTATCGCGAAGATATTCCTTCTCCAATGTATGCCGGTCATATTCGGAGTGCCCCGTAATAAAAATCTGACGGCAGCCTTCCGTGGCGCAGGCATAGACACCGGCCTCTTGACTGGAGGCGAGTATCTTTAGATACGGACAGGCTTCAATGTCTTCCATTCGGTTTGAAGTATGTCGGGAATGAGGAACCATGAACTGATCGTCAAACCCTCGAAATAAAATGGAAGATTTTCGATCGACCTGATGACAAAAAACACCAAATAGTTTATGATCCAATTCCACTTTAGGAATTCCATAATGATAATAGAGTCCTGCCTGGGCGCCCCAGCAAATATGGAAAGTGGAATGAACGTGGGTTTTTGACCACTCCATCACTTCACAGAGTTCATCCCAATATTCTACTTCTTCAAATTCCAAATGTTCCAAAGGGGCTCCTGTGATCACCATGCCATCAAAATAACGATCCTTGAAGGCGTCAAATGTTTGATAGAACTTCAGCATATGTTCTTCGGATACATTCTTTGATTTGTGGTTTTTCATCTGCATGAGTTCGATTTCAACTTGTATAGGGGTGTTCCCTAACAAGCGTGCCATTTGTGTCTCGGTTTCGATTTTGGTAGGCATCAAATTCAAAAGAAGGATCTTTAAAGGCCGGATATCTTGAGAATCTGCCCGTGTTTCGTTCATCACAAAGATGTTTTCCTGCGTCAGTGTTTTTGTCGCAGGGAGTTCATTAGGGATTTTGATTGGCATAATTGACTCCTAGGCTTCTAAAGCTTGTTCAATATCCGCAATCAAATCCTTAGCATCTTCCAGTCCGCAGGAGAAACGTACCATGTCCGCACTGATTCCGGCAGCTTGTAATTCTTCGTCTGTCATTTGACGATGGGTCGAGCTGGCTGGATGCAGACAGCATGTACGGGCATCGGCCACATGGGTTTCGATGGCTGCCAGTTTCAGATGCTTCATAAATTTTTCAGCGGCTTGACGTCCTCCCTGGATCTCAAAACTTACAACACCGCAAGATCCGTTTGGCAGATATTTTTGCGCCAGATCATAGTATTTGTCTCCTGGAAGTCCGCTGTACTGGACCGATTTGATTTTTGGATGTTTTGAAAGGAAAGTAGCCACTGCCAGGGCGTTTTCACTATGTCTAGGCATGCGTACATGGAGGCTTTCCAGTCCAAGATTCAGATAGAAAGCATTTTGCGGCGCTTGAATGGCTCCCAGATCTCTCATCAACTGAGCTGTCGCTTTTGTGATATAAGCGCCTTCCAGTCCAAATCTTTCTGTATAGGTGATACCGTGATAACTTTCATCCGGTGTTGTCAGTCCAGGAAATTTTTCTGGATAACGGGTCCAGTCAAAGCGACCAGAATCTACGATGCATCCGCCTACGGCAGCTCCATGACCATCCATATATTTGGTTGTAGAATGAGTAATGATATCGGCTCCCCATTCAAAAGGTCGGCACAATACAGGCGTCGCAAAAGTATTGTCGATGATCAGGGGAACGCCGTGAGCATGGGCGGCCTGAGCAAATTTTTCAATATCCAAAACCGTTAAGGCCGGATTGGCAATGGTTTCGCCAAACACGGCTTTTGTGTTTTCCCTGAAGGCTTTTTCCAGTTCTTCCTTTGAACAGTCTGGATCTACAAAGGTGAAATCCAGTCCCATACGTTTCATCGTAACCGCAAATAAATTATAGGTTCCTCCATAGATGCTGTTGGAACAAACGATATGATCGCCTTGTCCGGCGATGTTGAAGATGGCAAAGAAGTTAGCGGCCTGTCCGCTGCTTGTCAGCATCGCTGCACTTCCGCCTTCCATTTCTGCAATCTTACTGGCGACCGCATCGTTGGTTGGGTTTTGCAGACGGGTATAAAAATATCCGTTTGCCTCCAGATCAAATAGTTTTCCCATATCTTCACTGGTTGCGTATTTAAACGTTGTACTTTGAACAATAGGGATCTGTCGAGGCTCCCCGTTTCCAGGTGTATAACCACCCTGTACACATTTTGTTCCGATTCCTTGATGTTTCATATTGTTTCCTCTTTTCGTATACGCTTATTTTATAGGGCATTGTTTAGGTTGTCAAAACATTATAAATTACATTAAACTCCAAATTATCCATTCTTCTGATAGAATAAGAGTGCAGACTTAAATAGAGGGAAAGAATATGAAATTATTTGCGAGTGATTTGGATGGAACGTTATTGAACCAGTACCATAAGGCCGACGATACGATCAATGAAGGAATCAAAAAAATTCAAGCATCCGGCCATATATTCAGTATCTGTACGGGAAGAAATCCTGCTCTGGCCTCTTCGGCAGGTCTTGTACCTTCGTATATGATTTGTATGAACGGTGCCTGCATACTGGATCCAAAGGGAGAGCTTTTAATGCAGCATCCAATGGATAGAGAAGTCCTTCGGTTTCTGTTACAGGAACCTTCCTTAAAATTTGAATACCAGACGCTTACAAATATCTATACGACCAGGGACCGGGATTCTTTTACGGAAATCTATCGTCAAAATCAGCTTCTTCGGCATCGAGATGTAAAAAAAGATATGGAGAAGAATTTAAAAAAGTATACCTTTGACTGCGATCCGGAGTGGATCCTGAATCAGACGATCTATAAAGTAAACCTTCATTATGCCAATTCGATGGAACCAAAACAGGTAGAACGTTTGGTGCATGAACACCAGGATACGATCATCAATGCCCCAAGTACAGAAAGTCTGGCAGAGCTGACGGGCAAGGAAGTCACCAAAGCCAATGCGATCCGGGAACTGGCTCAGTTTCTTCATATCGATTCAAACGATATTTATGTATATGGAGACGGATTGAATGATATCAGTATGCTTGAAGCGTTCCAACATTCGTATTCTCCATGTAATGGAAATGAAAAAGCCAAGAAGGCCGCTCATTCTTTACTGGGACCTTTTGAAGAGTATTCTGTGATCAAGCATATGTTGGAAACGATTCAAGAGTGATTTGAGGATGGTTATCTTTTTTGTTATGATATCCGAATAGGAGGGGGAAAGACGATGAAAAAGAAAAATTGGATCAAAGATTTGATCTTGGTATTATTAGGAAATTTGATCATTGCCTGCGAGGTGGCATTTATTGTTTTGCCCAATGATTTGCTGGACGGAGGCGTTGCCGGACTTTCCGTGGCTTTGCAGCCTTTGATTCCTATCGATCCGGTTTGGATGATCAATGGTTTGACGATTGGTTTGTTCCTTTTGGGATTGATTTTTTTGGGCAAGGCCTTCGCATTGAAAACGGTTGTTTCAGCTATCGCCTACCCGGTGTTTGTCACCCTTCTTTCTTCCGTGGCGGCTCAATTTCCAGAATCGACTTTTGTATTGCCCGATTACCTGGCTGCCGTTTATGCCGGTGCTTTGGCCGGGTTTGGACTGGGACTGGCCTTTAGAGCCAATGCCAGTACCGGAGGAATGGATATTCCGGCACTGATTTTAAGAAAATACGCTAAGATCCCTTCGGGACAGGCGGTTATGATCATTGATGTACTGACAGTATCCTTAGGAATTTTTACTTATGGTCTTCAAAAAGCACTGGTAGGGATCATTACCGCTTTTATTGCCGGACAGGTCATCAATAAGACGGTGTTATTAGGCTCACAAAGTGCCAAGAATCTGATGGTCATCTCCAGCAAGTGGGATGAGATCCGTGACTATTTGATGAATACTTTAAGCCGGGGGGTGACCGTATTATCGGGCAAAGGCGGTTATACCCAACAAGATCGTCCGGTGGTGATGTGCGTGATCTCCCGCAAAGAATATCCTGCGGTCGAACAGGCCATCAATAAGATCGATCCGGCGGCCTTTATGGTGGTCAGCGATGTCAACGAGATCCATGGTTCCGGCTTTACCTTTGAAGATGGAACGCTGAACCGCGATATATGGTAAAAAAAAACTCTCCTAAGAGAGTTCAAACATTCCGGAATAAAGCTGATAGTAGACTCCTTTTTCTTCCAAAAGCTGATCGTGGTTGCCTCGCTCGATGATGCTTCCATGGTCGAGGACAATGATCACGTCGGCATTTCGAACGGTGGATAAACGATGCGCAATCACAAAAACGGTTCTGCCTTCCATGAGTTTGTCCATGCCTTGTTCAATCATGCGTTCTGTGTGAGTATCCACGGAACTGGTCGCTTCATCTAAGATCAGAACAGGAGGGTCAGCCACGGCAGCGCGGGCAATGGCCAGTAACTGACGCTGACCGCTGGATAAGTTTTGTCCATCGTTATGGACTTGTGTCTGATACCCTTGAGGGAGACGACGGATAAAGGAATCCGCATTGGCCAGTCTGGCGGCTTCGATACATTCGTCATCGGTCGCATCCAAATTGCCAAAACGAATATTGTCCATGATGGTTCCGCTAAATAAATGCGTATCCTGGAGGACGATTCCCAAAGAACGGCGCAAGTCGTCTTTTTTTATGAGCTTGATATCAATGCCATCGTAAGTGATGGAACCATTTTGAAGTTCATAAAAGCGGTTGATCAGATTGGTAATCGTTGTCTTACCGGCTCCGGTTGCTCCGACAAAAGCGACTTTCTGGCCTGGTTTGGCATACAAGTTGATCTGATGCAGAATCGTCTTTTTGGATGTATAGCCAAAGTCGACATCATAGAAACAAACGTCTCCTTTGAGCTGGACATATTCTACACCTTCCGGGCGGGGATGTCGCCATGCCCAGATTCCAGTATTGTCTTTGGTTTCTAAAAATTGGCCGTTTTTTACACGGACCCGCACCAGAGTTACTTTTCCTTCATCGATCTCGGGTTCTTTATTCATCAGTTCGAAAATTCTTTCGGCGCCAGCCAGAGCGCTCAACAATAAGTTCATCTGTAAAGTAAACTGGTTGATCGGCATTGCAGCCTGGCGGACAAAAATCAAATAACTGGCTAAAGAACCCACATCCATCTGTCCTTGAAGGGCCATATATCCGCCAACGACAGAGACAATGGCATAATTCACAAAAGACAGTGATACGACAACAGGAACGATGGTTTGTGAATAGCTCAAAGCTTTGGAGCTGCTTTGTTGAAGGCTCTTGTTGATGGATTCAAAAGCCGTTTGGTTGGCCTTTTCGTGATTGAATACTTTTACAACTTTCTGCCCGCTGATCATTTCTTCCGTAAACCCGTTGATTTGTCCGATATTTTCCTGTTGAGAAGAGAAATAAGTTTTACTTTTACGGCTGGAAAACTGAATATAAAGAAATAAGATCACGTAAAAAACCAATACGATACAGCTTAGTTTCCAGCTTAATACAAAGAGTAGGATCAAAGTACCGGCGACCTGAATAAAACTTTGGATCATCATCGCAAAAGAATTGTTCAGTGCATCAGAGACGGTATCGACATCATTGGTAAAACGGGACATCAGTTCTCCATGAGAATGGGTATCAAAGAATGAGATCGGCAGTTTCTGCATCACATGAAACAGATCATGACGAATGTCTTTGATTACTTTCTGTGCAGCTACGGCCATCAGCTGTGTATAACCTAAAGCAGAAGCAACACCTATTAGAAAGATAAAAGCCATGAGGAGCAACTGAAGCCATGCCTTTTGAATACCGGTGTCCAGGACATCATTGACAATAGGGCGGATCATGTAAGTTCCCAAAAGATTTCCTAAGGCAGACAGCGAAACCAGGATCCCCACTAAAACAAATAGGAACGCATGGTGACCCATATAACGCATCAATTTTTTGACGGTGTCTTTTAAATTCTGCGGTCTCATTTTTTATCCCCCCTTTGTTGGGATTCATAAAGTCCACGGTAGAATTCGGATTCTTTCATCAATGTATCGTGATTTCCTATGGCGCTGATCTTTCCTTCTTCTAAGATCAGGATCTGGTCACAATGCATCACAGAACTGACCCTTTGTGCAATCATGATTTGCGTCAGGCCGGGAATCGAGCGAAGAGCTTCGCGTATGGAATGATCTGTTTGTGTATCTACAGCACTGGTGGAATCATCCAGAATCAAGATCTTAGGATTCTTTAATAAGGCGCGGGCAATGCACAGCCTTTGGCGCTGTCCTCCAGATACATTCGTGCCTCCTTGTTCAATAAAAGTGTCGTATTGATGAGGCATCTTTTGGATGAATTCATCTGCCTGAGCTATTTTACAGGCTTTTATGATGTCTTCTTCGGTGGCCTGGGGATTTCCCCATCGCATATTCTCTTTGATGGTCCCGGAAAATAACGTATTGTTTTGAAGAACGATAGCCACCAGGTCACGAAGCTGTATCAAATCAATATCGCGGACATCCACGTGGCCAATCTTGATATTTCCTTCGTCCACATCGTAAAGCCGGGGAATCAGCTGTACCAGTGAAGATTTCGCTGATCCTGTGGCTCCCAGGATTCCTACTGAACTGCCGGCAGGAATGTGCCATGTGATATCGGACAGCACATATTCTTTGGCAAGTTTACTGTATTTGAAATAGACATGATGAAAATCGATGGAACTGTCTTTGGGGGTCAAAGGCAAATTGGGAGAACGTAAGGCCACCGGTTCTTCGATAACTTCGGCGATTCGATTGCAGGAAGCAATCGAACGGGTGATCAATAAAAATACATTGGAGATCATCATCAAGGAGTTCATGATCTGGAGAACGTAGCTCAGGATCCCGGTCAGTTCTCCAACCTGCATTTCCTGTTGAAGGATCATTTGTACTCCTAAGACCATCAATCCGACGATGGCCATATACATCGTCATTTGAAAAGCAGGGGTATTAAAGGAAGCATAATGGAATGTATCTTTGGAAATGTCGGCCAGATGGGCGTTCACTTTTTCAAAGCGTTCTTCTTCGTATTCGTCCCTTACAAAGGCTTTGATGGCACGAATGGCCGTCAGATTTTCCTGAATCAGCAAATTGACAGAATCTACCGCTTTCTGGAGCTTGCGATACATTGGAGCAATTTTTCGCACGATAAAAAAGAGAATGATCCCCAGAATCGGTGTTGTGAATAAAAATACGATAGATAATTTAGCGTTTATGATAAATGACATCACCAGTCCCAGAATCAAAATAATAGGGCCGCGGGCAAAAGGCCGGATACCGTTGACCAAAGCGTTCTGGATCACAGTGACATCGCTGGTTAAACGAGTGATCAATGAGGCCGTTTCAAAATGATCCAAGTTGGAAAAGGCATACTCCTGGATCTTGCGGTATTCCACAGAGCGAAGGCGCTGGCAAAACAATGTGATTGCCTTAGCGGCACAGCGGGCATACAACAGTCCAAAAATCAAAGACAATAAAGCGCACATCAACATCTGCATGCCTTTTTCTAAAAAGATGGAGGTATCTTGATTGAGTACACCGAAATCAATGATATCGCTCATCAGTAAGGGAATAAAAACTTCAAAGGAAGTTTCGATTGCCACACATAGAATGGCGATCAGAAAATATCGGCGGATACCTTTGGAATATGAGAATAATACTTTTAAAGATGACATAATCTTTCCTTTCGCTGAGTCAATTATACACCGATTCTAAAAATTGATGAATGCCTTCAGATTTCATATAATCATTTCAGGAGGATATTTATGTATCAGGTAGAAATTTGTTGCGGAAGTTATCAGGATGCCCAGGCTGCCTATCATGGAGGAGCCCGACGCATTGAATTGAACAGTGCATTAAGTGTAGGGGGCTTGACTCCCAGCCTTACGGTATTAAGAAGAATAAAAAAAGAGATGGATCTGAAGGTAATCTGTATGGTTCGTATCCGTGCAGGAGGGTTTTGTTTTGATTCGATGGACATTGAATTAATGATGGAACAGGCAATGGTTTTATTGGAAGCCGGAGCCGACGGGATTGCGTTTGGCTTTTTAACAAAAGAGGGAGATATTGATTACAAGAGCACGAAGAAAATGACAGATCTGATTCATGCGTATCATAAAGAAGCCGTTTTTCATCGCGCCATTGATGTAACAAAAGATATTGATCAGGCCATGATGGATTTGATCTCGTGCGGTATTGACCGGGTGCTTACAAGCGGTCAGAAAGAAAAGGCGATGGAGGGTATACAGAACATTGCCCGCCTGCAGAAGTTATTTGGAGAAAAAATCGAGATCCTTGCGGGAAGCGGGATGAATGCCCTGAACGCTCGCGAAATGCTTATGACAACAGGAATTCAACAAATTCATTCTTCGTGCAAGAGCTTTAAAAAAGATCCAACAACTCAAAGAGGGAATGTCAGTTATGCGTATTTATCGGCTCCCCATGAGATGGATTACGATATCGTCGATGAAGATCTGGTCAAAAAATTGGTGGAAGCCGTGTCTTAAAAGCCTTGCGGTATTTAGAAATTTAAAAGATTCTGATAAAATAATAATATGAGACGAAAAAGAAGAGTAAAAAAAGGACGCTTGATTGCGGTGTGTTTACTGGCGATTGCGGTGATGATCACCGGAGGATGCAGTGTGTATCTGGCCACAAGATTGTTTCAAAAAGATACTGCGACCGAGACGAAAAAAAACACAAAAACAGAAAAGAAACAAAATACAGAAAAAACTTCATCCTTTACTTTTGCCGGGGTTGGGGACAATCTGCTGCACGATGTAATTTTTGCGGATTACATGTATGGGGATACCGATTTTGATTTTGATCAATACTATGAATTGATGAAGAAATACATTGAACCGGTAGATCTGGCTTATATCAACCAGGAGACCATTTGTGCCGGTGATGATTATGGATTAAGCGGATATCCTACATTCAATGGACCAACACAGCTTTTGGATGCGACCATCGATACCGGATTTGACTGGCTGGCCACCAGCAGCAATCACAGCTTAGATAAAGGGGCCGACGCTTTGCTTGCACAACTGGATTATCTTGATGAGAAATATCCAAAGGTATCGGTAACGGGCACGCATCGAAGCGAAGAAGAATCCCAAGAATATGTTGTACGAGAAGTGAACGGAATCAAAGTAGGGCTTTTGGGCTATACTTATGGAACCAATGGAATTCCGGTACCGGAAGATAAGCCATGGATCGTAGATCTTATCGATGAAGAAAAAATCGAAAAAGATGTGAAAGAAATTTCTAAGATCAGCGATGTACAAATCGTTTCTATGCACTGGGGAACGGAATACCATACCGAAATTGAACCCGATCAGGAAGAACTTGCGAAAAAGATGAATGAATGGGGCGTTGAAGTTATCATCGGGACGCACCCTCATGTCATCAAACCTGCCGAAATCATTCAGGGAGAAAAACAGGATACACTCTGTTATTATTCTTTGGGCAACTTTTTAAGTGCTCAGGATACTAATGATCGAATGGTTGGCGGAATGGCCAGTTTTACCTTGAACTATGACTTTGAAAAGGAAAAAACGACATTTGACAAAGTACAGTTCATACCGACCGTCACTTATTTTGATCCGTATCTATCAAACTTTAAAGTGATGACGATTCATGAATACAATAACGAGTATGCTCAGGGGCACCATATCACCGCCATGGGCTACGATATGACCAAAGAGTGGATCCAGGAGTATGTTCAACAAGTGATGCAGGAACCGGAAGGAATCGAGGTCGTGTTGGAATCATGAGTCAAAAAACGATTGCGGAAAATCGAAAGGCGAGACATGAATACGAACTTTATGATCGTTTTGAAGCCGGACTTTGTTTAAAAGGGACAGAAATTAAAAGTATCCGAAAAGGAAAAGTTCAGCTAAAGGATTCCTATATCAGCTTTTATGGCAATGAAGCCTATATCAAGGGGATGCATATTTCTCCTTATGAATTTGGGAATATCTTTAACCATGACGAAACAAGAGACCGAAAGCTTCTGTTGCATAAAAAAGAAATCTTGAAACTGGAGCAGGCGGCAAAGGTAAAAGGGTATACAATTGTGCCGACACGCCTTTATTTAAGTAAGGGACTGGCCAAATTGGAAATTGCTCTGGCGAAAGGAAAAGATCTGCACGATAAACGTGAAGCACAGAAGAAAAAAGACGCACAAAAAGAAATACAAAAAGCCTTGAAGAATCAATATTAGTACGTTATAATGACGTACTCTGGGGGTGTTTTTGGTATTCGATGAGTAAATGTTTGGATTCAGCCACAGCCACGAAGGATACGTGTAATAACCAATTAAATTTAAACGCTAAAACTAAACTTGCTAACGTATTTGGTGCAAACCAGAGCTTAGCTTTTGCTGCCTAATTTAGCCTACGTTTGGCTCGCAGCCCCGATCCTCTGAGTTCGCTTTCTTATCAGAGATCGCAGGATTCATAAAGAAGATAAGATGAAGTATTGATTCGCTGCTTCATACGAAAACCTAAGAATCAAATCTTATGACCTTTGTTCTTGTCCAATCCATAAGATCAAACTGACAAGAAAAGCTGTAAACGTTGTCTCGTGGGACTTTGCTTAGACAGGAGTTCGACTCTCCTCACCTCCACCAAGAGAAAACAAAAGTGTCAAAT
>NZ_CALVGO010000038.1 GCF_944327125.1 uncultured Faecalicoccus sp. | reverse complement strand
ATCCTTAAAGGATATGTTGTGACGATCAGTTTATATGAAAGCTGGTCTTTACAAGATATGGCGCAGGGAAGGATCCGTCAGATGGACACTCGTCTGAAGACCCGATTTTTATTGCTTCTGGTGCTTCGGATTTCGCAACAGTATTTAGTTTATTTGCGACAGATCGACCGCTTATCGAGCCGTACAGAATCGAAACTTCACCAATCGATGGAAAATAAAGAATTGATCCAGATGTTAGGTCTGGAAAAATCCCTGGTTTTCTTTTCCACTTCCTTGAAAGCCGATGAGATCACTTTGAATAAGATCCGAAGAGGAAAAATGATCAAACTTTACGAAGAAGACGAAGATCTTCTGGAAGATGTGATGATCGAGATCAACCAGGCCATTGAGATGTGTAATATCTATTCTAATATTTTAAGTGGAACCATGGATGCTTTTGCCAGTGTGATCTCCAACAACCTGAATATCGTGATGAAGGTCTTGACCGTGATCACGATCGTAATGGCCATTCCGAATATTATTTTCAGCTTTTACGGTATGAATGTAGATGGTCTTCCGGTACCTCACGTACTGTTTCCAACGCTTGTTGCCGTTGTCGCCTGCGGTATCGCGATTTTGATCTTTAAGAAAAAAGACATGTTCCATTGATCAAGGAAAGACGATTTATGAAAAGAACAAAAGTATTTACAACTTCCAAACTGGAAGAAAAAGACAGAGCTGAGAATCTTTTGTCGGAAAATCAGATTGCCTATGAAGTCAAAATGAAAGATGTTAATCAGCTGCATCCTTTTATGACCGCTTTGATGGGCGCTTACCTGGCAGGGGATCATAAACCGCATTATGCCTGGGATTTTTATGTAGAAAAAACAGATGAAGAACAAGCGCTTCATCTGTTAAAGTCTATAGATCGTTCATAAATCCGATATATTTTAGTTTCTCCCAGAACGTCAATTGTTGTTCCACAGCTTTTTTAAGTTTTCTGTAAAAACGGGAAAGATCGATCTTTTGATCGGCATAAAGCGATAGAAGCAGTTTTTCCTGCAAATCAAGACATTCTTCTTTTGTCAAAGAAGGAAAGCGTTTCTGCAATTGGTCGACAAATGCTTTTTCATCGATCCGTAAACGGTCAAAATTTGGATCCATGGATAAAATTCGCAAGATACAGGTCAAATCATCTTTTGGCCTTTTTTTATGTTTGATCCAAAGAATTTTACGAATCCCCAGAACCAGCATGACAACGATTCCCAATATCAAGATCAGTAACGCGATACGATCGAAATTAAAGCGGGAACTGGTTGTTTGGCTGACGGCCAGTTTGTATTGAGAAGCATTCTCTTCAAGGGCCTGTTCCAGCTTTTCGGTATCCAGGCCAGGATATTCGGGCCGGATCCGTCCCTGGGCGTCTGGGGTCATATCCACCGGGATCCATCCATAAGGGTCCACATAGATCTCGGCCCAGGCATGCGCCTGGTTTTCTCGAACGTTTGCACTCAGATTGCTGGAAAACTGATCTGGCGACACGGTATATCCGGAGACATAGCGAGCCGGAATCCCGTAGAGCCGGTACATGAGTACGGCTGTTGAAGCATAATGAACACAATAGCCTTTCTGTCTGGAAAATAAGAACGTTTCGACGATGTTCTGATTTCCACTGGCAATTCCCGGCGATCGGGAGTATTCGGTATTTTCCTGAAGGATGCCCGCAATGGTTGCGGTGATCGAATCCAGATCTTTTTGAGGATGCGAATCCACCAGTTGTTTTAAATGAGGGATCGCTTCTGTATCCACTTGGGTATAGACACTTTGAGCAGCCTTTTCATACAATTTTGCGAATTCTTCACTTTCTTTGGATCGATAGGGATCCAGAGCCTGTTCGTTTGTATAGGTATAGATTTGATACCGGTTTGTGGTGGAAGAAATGGAATAATAGGGGGTCAGTTCTTCCAGGTTGTTGACGGAAGAAGAAAGAAGAATGGTCACAGGTTCGGAGTCCATACTGCGAATCACAGCGCGCTCCAGCCGCTTGTATGCGTTTTTGATCTCGTAGGGAGACGAGTAATCTGAATAATGTTTGCGGATCTCAGAGACCAGTTCTGTTTCTTTGTCTTCGGTCCAGGTCTCGTTTTCATAGGTTTCGCCGATAAACCCTTTTAAATACAAGGTATCTTTTGGCGGGTCATAGGCTTTGATGGTAAAAACGATGGTGTCCGAATCATGATTGTTTCCTCGCGAGATCACGCCGGAAACCGGTTCGTGCCGGCCGGATCGAGCCCAATGAGACAACTGTGTTTCCGCATGGTTGATCCACTCAAAAACAGGTTTTTCCAATACGCCGGATAAAACAAATCCAAGGATCAGTACAGGAACGCTGAAGCACAGTACTTTTTTTACCATGGAGAAGGTCAATGGCTGATTCAGACTTGTTTTGACCCACAGAAGGATCTGTAAAAAGAAAAGCAGAAAACAGCTTCCAAAGGAGATAGAAGGATCGAGAAGCAAAATACCGCCTATAAGACCGGTGGTGATCAGCCAGTAAAGAAAAGGCCGATGCGCCTTAAACAGGATCCAGTAAAAAATCACTAAAAGGAGGGCCAGAACAAGACTCAGCATGGTGTCGATCTTAACGGTTGTAACGCTGACAGATTCTTGGATCGAAGTGATTTCTTCAAGGATCTCAGGAATCTGAAATAAACCAAAAGAAATCAAAAACAGGCCGCAGACTCCCATCAGGATCTTTCTATACAGGCCGGAAAGCATATGGATCGCCATCAAGAGGATTCCAAACAAAAGGGTGATCAGATAGACGCGGATATCGATTTTAATAAAAGTTTGATCGTATAGAAAAAAAAGCACGATGAAAACCTGGATCATAAAAAGGATAGGATCGGTCCATTGACTTGGGCCATTTGTTTTCGTGTGCTTTTTTAAGGTCATACGTTTTATGCGCTTTCTTTGATATAGTAGATTTGATCTTGGGCATCGATGATTGTATTTTCCCAGGTGACTTTTAAATCAAACGGAAATTCAGTACACGTGCTGTAACTGTCCATGTTTTCAAGCAGGACATCGGTAAAGACTTTGTCCAAAGACATCAGAGAATCGACAGGACAGACATAAATAGAGTCTTTCGTTTGTATTCCCAGCTGACAGATATGGCCTTTTTGAAGACAAGTCATCAGGCAGGAATACACAAGCTGATGATAAAAACTGATTTGCAGCGAAGAGTGTGTGTTTCGCCTGCCATAGTCACAGAATATTGATAAGGCTCCGGGACTTTCTTTTTCGAATTCTTTCACATAGATCTTTTCGAATCGAATGGTCTGGTTCCAGTGAATGTGGCGAAGCGGTTGTTTTCCATTATATTCTTTGATGTCCTTGATTTCTAAATCGTTTTCTCCCTGCACAGAAGAAGTACGGTTTCTTTCGGTGCCGGTTCCTTTTCCCAATGCATCGTTTAATTGAAGGGGGATTGGTATTTCTTCAGGAAGAATCGCGATGGAAGTGATCCATTGAGGAAAACGGATCGTTTTATAATAGAGACCGATCCAGTCATAGACTTGAATGGCTTTGATCTGAAGATCCCACTTTCCGCAGTACTCGGGAAAATACGAAAAGTGAATGGCTTTTGGCTCGATCATGATTTTATGCCTCTTTTTTTGCGGCTCGTTTTCAAATGAGGTCGTAAAGATCACTCGCAGTTTAAAAACGGGAAGTTTTCCTTTTAACGAAATGGTAAAAGGGAGCAAAAGGTCTTCGTTTTTATGAAAAGAAGACACCGTATAGGTCTTATGGATCTGCACTTCTTTTTGTAAGACCCATGTCAAACAAACCATGGCCAACAGGATCAAAAGCCAGATCAGGGCAAGGGCCCACAGTAAGGAACTTCCAAACATTCCGCTGACAAAGATCAAAACGATAAGGAAAATGAAATAGAAAAATCTTGTCATATTATTTTACCTTGACAGTTTTCAATATGTTTTGAAGCACTTCTTCTTTTGTGAGTTTCTGGGCATAGGCCTTGGAAGACAAGAGAATACGGTGCCTCATCACGTAAGGAAACTGTTTTCGGATGTCTTCGGGCAAAACGTAGTCACGTCCGGCATACCAGCTGGATGCTTTTGCGAGTTTTACCAGAGCAAGGGTAGCTCGGGGACTGGCGCCAACCTGGATCATTGAATCGTTTCGTGTTTGTTGAACCAGGCGTACGATATATTCATATAAAATATCTTTGACGTAAACGGATGCGATTTCCTGTTTTGCCTTGTCCAAAACATGTGCTTCCAGCAAAGGATGCAGTCTTTTTATTTTTTGTTTGGAGTCCATGGCCTGTGCCAGACGCAGTTCATCCTGAAAATCCGGATAGCCCAGGGAACATTCGATCATGAAACGGTCGATTTGTGCCTCTGGAAGTTCCTGTGTTCCAATTGCCTGGTTGGGATTCTGTGTCGCAATAACAAAAAACGGTCTGGGTACTTCCCGGGAGATTCCATCAACGGTCACTTTTCCTTCTTCCATAACTTCCAGCAGACTGGATTGAGTTTTTGGCGATGTACGGTTGATCTCATCGGCCAGCAGGATATTACAAAAGACGATGCCGGGCTGGTAAATAAATTTTTTTGACTGCCGATCCCATACGGAAAAGCCGGTCAGATCGGTAGGCATGATATCAGGTGTAAACTGAATGCGTTTAAAATCTAAGCCCATGACCTTAGAAAAAGCTAAAGCCAATGTCGTTTTACCAACACCAGGGAGATCTTTTAAAAGGACGTGTCCTTCACAAAGAAAAGATAATAAGATTTCTTGAATGACTTCTTCCTTTCCCAGTATGATTTGATTTAAGGTGTCTGTGATCGGGTCAAAGTAAGGTTTCCAAGTCATAGTTGATTCACTTTCTAAAGAATGTTTTTCTTAACTAAAGTATATCGTAAGAATCAATGACACTGCAATACAAATGAGATGCAGGAAACTTCCCATTGTGTTTCATATTGAAAATAGACATCGAAAGGATAGTTTTGTAGAAAGGCAGAGATCTCGTTTTGGAGATGAGCATTCATTGAAGAAGAACAGCGAATGCGCAGATGAAAATGAAAAGAACCTTTTGAATGAAGCCATATCTTCCGTTTTCCCGGATACGTACAGGCGGCCTTTAAAGAAATATTCAGTAAGTTTTCAAAAAAATGAATTTGTTTCGAAAGACTGAAATACGAAAGAAGATCCTGATGGTAAAAGATATCGATCTCAATTTGATGTTCATGGATGAAGACTTCTCTTTCTTTTAAAAGGATATCAAAAACAGGCGAACGGGTATAGATCTGATTGAACTGACGAAAAGTGATTTGGGTTAGCTCTTTGAGGTTTTGATCAAGTTCTTTCCATTTGCGGTTGTTGAATAACAGATCCAAAGAAGAGAGTTTCGTTAATAGATCATGAATAAAATTAAATGTATTTTGATATTGATCATCTAAAAAACGGACCATTTTGGTTTGTGCTTGAAGACAGGATCGAACAAAAAGAGTTCGCATTTCCAGAAGAGGAAACAAAAGGGATAAACTTTCAAAGAACATCAGAACACAAAAAAGAAGACAAGCTTTGACGTTTTCAAAATCGATGTTCAAGTTTCCGTATGTAATTCCAAATGCAGTCAAAATGATGGAAGGAATCAGGAAAATAGAGAAGAAAAAAGGGAGGGAAATCTGACGGATCAAATAAATCAAACCGTAGATAAGGCGGCTTTGAACATGAAAAAGAAACTGGGTCAAGACAATGATGATGAAATAGATCCATGAATGAGTATGAATCGGCTGCAAGAGCAAGCCTGTCCGGGCCCAAAGAAATACCGCCAGTTCTTCGGACAGGGCCACTGTAAAATAACAAACACTCCATATACAGAAGATACGAAATGGAGAATGTTTATAGATCAAGAACACATAGATCGTTAAGATCAGATAAAGAAGGAGTTTTGTTTCTATTGGAAGAGCTTGATGATTTTTAAAGGAGATCAGAAACCAGGTCAAAAAAGTCAGGATAAAAAGGAATCGCTTTTTTGAAAAGCGGAAAGGGAAATATCTTTTAAGAAAAAGATTGATGGAAATCAAAGTTAAAATGTTGGATAGAAAAATCATAAAGAATTCAAATGTACATAGAACTGTTCTTTAAAAGGTTTCCTGAACTTTTTTGATAGCGGGATCTTCATTCCGGTCCGCAACAAAACCATATGCCGTTCCAGACAGAGCTTGTGAACGTGGTCTAAATTGACGATATAAGATTTATAGGGCTGAGCAAAATCAAGGGATTCCGTTTTCTGGATCCAGTATTTCAGGGGATAGGTCGTTGAGATGATCTGATGATCTTTGAAATGAAGCAGCGTGTGGCGATCCAGGTATTCAATGCAGATGATGTTTTTAAACAAGATCTTATGACGGGAAATCTTTGGATCATAAAATCCGATTTGGTCTTTTTGATACCGCTGGAGGATACTTTTCATTTCCAGATGGAAAAAGACTTTGTCGATCGGTTTGACAAAATAGCGCTTCACATCCGCTGTATACGCCTGGATGGAATACTGTTTAAAACGGGATGTGATCAGAATCAGGATGTTGTCATCCATCTTTCGAATCTTTCTTGCCAGTTCAATGCCGCTTTGGTCTTCCAGGCGAACATCGAGGAAGATCATATCGAATTGAAGGTAAAATTCAATATCCACGTTCATATTTTGAAGTGAAAAGATCTGATACGGTATTTTCAGATCCTGAAGAAGATCAAAGAGCAGATCTTTCAGATGCTCCTTGTCCTTTTTATTGTCTTCACAAATTAAGATCTTTAACATAGAAACCTCCTTTTAAGATGTACAAAACCAATTTCAAACAGACAGATCCATAATGAAATCAGGATCTCATAAGCATACAAAGGCATATCCAGACAATAGAATAAAACCAGAAAGAAAAGATAAAAGAGTTCTCTATTCAAGGCACGATGGGTGTGGTATTGAATTTCTTTTGGTGACAGGGGCTTGTTGGGATGGTCGGCGGTCTTTAGAAGCCAGGTGGCGAGCATTCCAGCCAGATAGAAAAGAAAAAGAAAGAAAAATTTGGCTTCAGGAAGAAACGAAACGCCGCAGGGGATCACAAACGTTGTCAAGACGGTCAGGGCGATGCATAGAATCGAATTCTGTACGTGGATCCCTCCCAGTTGAGACCGGAAGCTGAAATAGGGAATCATAAAGCAGAGCACATCGAATACTTTATGAAAGAAAATGGAAACGATCAGTATCACGAAAAAATAGATGCCATAACGTATCAGTACGGCTAGACCGTATTCAAAGACATCGTGATCCAGCTTTTTTCCGTGACGATGTAAAAACATATAAAGGTTGTCTAAATTCATAATAAAAGTCCTCTTGTGTAGATTTTGGGCATTTTGTGCAACGATGGATTCCATCTTTGACAGTATTGAATAAGATAGTAGAGATGAAAGGAGAAAAAGAATGTTTGATAAGGTAAAGAATGGATCTTTGGAACTCTTCGCAAAAGCGATAGAAAAGGCCGCTGTGCAAACGGTCAACAGTGCTTCGATCGTGGTGCATGGGCAGAAAAAAGAGCCGCAAAGTCTGCAGCGTTTGAAGAATCTGGATAAGATCAGTCGTTAGAATCGGGAAGAATGTTTACGATACGATAAAGAAATTTCTTGTCTTCGTCGGTATATTCGGGCATGCGGATTCGAAGAATGTTCAGGATCTGGTCAGTCTCGTCAAGATCTTCATGGATGATATTGTCTAGGGAAAGGTTCAATTCTCTGGCTAAGATGTCAATGACTTCTAAAGATGGATTGACGATGCCTTTTTCAATATTCGCAAGATGTCTTTTTGAGATACCGGTGATTTCGGATAGTTTTTCCTGAGAAAGATGTTTGGATCTTCGCTGGCTGCAAACGGCATGGCCAAAACGAATCGTGATATGATCAGGCATTATTCTTCACCTCGAGGTTATTGTATCGTTCTCTTAAATGATAGAAAATTCCCCAATCGTTCCTAAAAAGGGAAGAATAATGCTCTTTTTATGAAGGTCTGTCAATGAGACAGACTTTTTAAGTATTGAACGCTTTGATTGTTAACATATTGAATAGATTTATGACGTATAAAAAAATATCCTCAAAAAATAATACACAGGAACCGTGAATCTTTCACGGTTTTTTCGTATACTGAAGGTATGAAGATACAGCGCATACGGGCACTATATTGGAGTGCTACCGGGAATACAAAAAAAGTGGTTCGCTACATGGCTCATTGTTTTTCTTTGCCTGTACTTGAACAAGATTTCACCTTGCCGGATGCCAGAAAAGAGAGCATTGTATGTTCAAAAGAAGAATTGGTGCTTATAGGCTTGCCGACTTATGCAGGAAAACTGCCCAACAAGATCATGCCCTTTGTAAAAGAAAAGATTCAAGGGAATTCGACATTAGCGGTTCCAGTCGTTACTTTTGGGAATCGAAACTTTGATCACTCACTGGCCGAATTATGTATTTTATTAAAGGAAAATCATTTTATCCCGATAGGAGCTTGTGCCCTTTCTTGTCAGCATGCCTTTAGTTCCAGACTGGCTTATGCCAGGCCCAATGAAAGCGACTGGGAAGAATTGGATCATTTCCTGATGAATGTCCAGAAAAAGCTGGACCAGGGGCCTCCTTTTGATTTTGCGGTTCCTGGAGATGCCAAGGCGCCTTATTATTTTCCTAAAAAAGAAGATGGTTCTCCTGCCCGTGTTCTAAAAGCCAAGCCGATCGTTGATAAAGTTTTGTGTACCCAATGCCGTGTTTGTGCCCACCTATGTCCTATGGGGTCGATCGATACCATGGATCCCTCTTTGACGCCGGGAGTGTGTATCAAATGTCAGCGATGCATTCATCAGTGTCCTCAGAAAGCTCGATCCTTTCAAGATCCGGAGTTTTTATCGCATGTGAAAATGTTGGAGGCACATTATACAAACCCCCGGGCAAATCAGTTCTTTTTCTAAGGGAGCGGTGATACGATTTCGTTAAGGAGATGGTAACATGTGTACGAGTTTCACTTATAAAAATAACGATTTTTACTTTGGAAGAAATTTAGACTTGGATTGCGGTTTTGGCCAGCAGGTTGTGATCACTCCAAGAAATTACGCTTTCTCTTTTCATCATGTGGAGGATTTGAAATCCCACTATGCCCTGATTGGTATGGCCACGGTGATGGATAACGTGCCTTTGTATGCCGAAGCAGTCAATGAAAAAGGTCTTGCCATGGCGGGCCTGCAGTTTACCGGCAATGCGGTTTATTATCCTTTTCAGGAAAATAAATCCAATGTCGCTCCTTATGAACTGATTCCGTGGTTGTTAGGGCAATGTGATTCCATAAAAGAAGCTCGAAAACTTTTAAAGGAGGTTTCGATACTGGATACTCCATTTAAGGAAGGCGTTCCCAATTCTCCATTGCACTGGATCATAGCGGACAAAGAAGAAACCATTGTCTTAGAATCGACAAAAGAGGGAACACAGATCTATGAAGATCAAGTCGGGGTACTCACAAACAATCCGCCGTTTCCATTCCATCTTTATAATCTGAGTCAATATTTGAACGTGACCAAAGCATACCCGAACAATCGTTTTAGTTCCACGATGGAATTAACACCTTATGCCGCAGGAATGGGTGCCATTGGCCTTCCTGGGGATGCCAGCAGTCCTTCACGTTTTATCCATACAGCCTTTCTGAAGGAAAACCTGGTTTCGGATGGAACCGAGAAAGACAATGTGCAGCAGTTTTTTCGAGTATTGAATTCGGTTGCCATGATCAAGGGAAGTGTACTCACTGAACAAAACACGCTGGATTATACCATCTATTCCAGCTGTATAAATTGCGATCAGGGGATTTACTATTATACAACCTATGAAGACTCTTCGATCCGAAAAGTAGAGATGAAGGGTTACGATCTGGATCAAGAAGAGCTGATTTCCATTTCGTGATAGCGTTTCGATATTCAAAAGGCATAGCGTTCTATGTCTTTTTTTGTTTCGATTGAATAACCCTGTAGGTTTTGGTACAGTTTAGACAAGTTATTAGAAACAACATGCATCTGCGGTTTCATCGTTTATAAAGGTTATGGGAAAAGAAAAACAGCTTGAAAATGGAATGTTACATCAATATAATAAAAAGTCGTGTACGATAGTTAGGAAATAAGGAGAGATCTCATCAATGAATTTAAAAAGACTAGCCCCTCAGGATTATGAAACCTGGATCGAAAAATTTGAGAATAGAAATTTTTTACAATCCAGTTATGAAGGCGACAAGATGAAAAAAGACGGCTGGGATATTCATTATCTTGCCGGGATGAATGAAAATACGATTTGCGTTTGTGCCATGGTTGCGATCAAACCGCTGATGAAGTTTTTTCGTTATGCCTATATTCCAAGAGGTCCTTTTTATACAAATCAGGAAGATTTAAAAGAGTATTATGAATTGTTGAAAGCGTATCTGAAAAAAGAAAAATGTGTATATCTTGAAACCGATCCGTATATTCCTTTACGACAAAGAGATGAGAATGGTCAAATCGTTTCAGATGGGTGGAACCATTGGGATGTCGTGGACCTCTATAAAGACATGGGATTTCTGCATCTTCCATTGACACAAGGGTATGATATGACCAGACAATGCCGATGGATGTCGGTTCTGTATCTGGAAGATCAGACCAAAGAACAAGTGTTCAAAGCGTTTCCTTCCAAAACAAGACAAAATATCAAAAACGCATTAAAGTATAATATCGAAATTCGAAAACTAAAAAAAGAGGAGCTTTCTATCCTTCAGGATCTTGTCAGTATGACAGGAGAAAGAAGAAACTTTTCCGCTCTTTCTTTAGAGTATTACCAGGAACAATATGAATGTTTTAAAGACAAAGCGCAGGCATATTATGCCTATCTGGATATTGATGCCTATGTAGAAAACATTCATCAAAGTATTGAGAAAGAAAAACAGGTTATAGAACAAGCCCAGGAAAGGCTGCAGGAAAATCCGCATTCTAAAAATTCGCAGAATCGTCTTCACACGGCCACTTTACATTTGGAATCTTTATACAAGCGTCAGGAAGAAGCGGCTTTGTTGCAGAAAGAACATGGACACGAGCTGGGGCTGGCTGCAGCGATGTTCATCTTTTATGGAAAAGAAGTTGTCTATTTGATGAGTGGTTCCAATGATGCCTATAAAAAGTTTAAGGCGCCTTATGCTTTACAATGGGCGATGATCCAAAAGGCTATTGAACAAGGATATACAGAATATAATTTTTATGGAATCAGCGGTTTGTTTGAACCCGATCAGGATGGATATGGAGTCTTTGACTTTAAACGAGGGTTTAACGCCGTTGTGGTAGAGCTGGTTGGAAATTTCATCCTGCCGCTGAATACGATGTTATTTAACGTCTATAAGAAAAAGAATCACATCCAGGTATAAGAACGAGACCTGTTTCAGTAGATGAATAGGAAGAACCAAAAAATCCCGTTTCGGGATTTTTTTATTTGACCAGGAAATCGATAGAGAAGAAAGATAGAAATAGCTATCTTATTTGAATGCCTATTGTAAGCTGTGGATTCAACGAAAAAAATAAAACGCCATCCTTTCAAATGGCGTTTGTTTTCTATGGCTGGGG
>NZ_CALVGO010000037.1 GCF_944327125.1 uncultured Faecalicoccus sp. | reverse complement strand
GAAAAGATGGAAAATCTAATTTCATCCCTAAAAGATTATGAAAACGCAGAAGGAATCGGATTGGGTATCCCCGGACCCACCGATACAGTAAACGGTAAGATCATCATTTCCAACAACCTGCCGGATCTGGTTGGTTATCCTATCGCCGATAGAATTCGAAATCATTTCAACAAGCCGACCTTCATGGCCAATGACGTCAAGGTTGCAGGAATCGCAGAAGCTCTTTTGGGAGAAGGAAAAGGAAAAAATAATCTGTATTATTTAACCATTTCCACCGGTGTTGCCGGAGCCATGATTTTAGATGGAAAAGTACTTTCCGGGTTCCATGGACATGGCGGCGAGATTGGTAACGCCATTATCGATCCTTCCCGTGAACCAATCAACGGATTGAATCCAGGTGCAGCTGAATCCTGGGTTTCAGGACCTGCCATCGTTCGAGAAGCCAACAAAGCCTGCAATCAACAATTTGAACACGCCGGTCAAGTCTTTGAAGCGGCAAAAACAGATCCAAATGCAAAAGCTGTGATTGAAAATTTTAAAAACGATCTGGCCATCCTTTTAGCCAATGTCTGCTTTGTATGCGATCCTGAAATGATCCTGATCCAGGGCGGTGTAATGAAATCCGGAGAAAGTTTCTTAAATGATGTTCAGGAAAGAATGAGAAATCTACTCTTCCCCGGCATGCGTGAAACAACGCTGGCCAACGCAACAATCGATGAGCCAGGTCTTGTTGGAGCGGCTATGCTGGCAAAATCACAAATGGAATAATCTTTCTACGAAAGTAAGTTTTAGATCTTCTAAAGCTTACTTTTTTTATAATTATTGTTCATTGAAGATGTTTAAACAATATACTATAATATCTTACGAGGGATAATTATGCCAAATCTAAGATATGAGATCAGTGATGAAACACTGGACAATCTAAAAATGTCCTTACTATATATATCGCAGAGTGTAAACGGCAATGACTGGCACAGCAGCATGCACATCCATCATTGCACCGAACTGTTCTATGTAACAAGAGGAAAAGGTCTTTTTCAGACCGAGGAAAAAATCGTTCCTCTGCAGGAAGATGACTTGATCATTGTCAATCCCAATATCAGCCATACAGAAATCGGCATTAAAGATGAAACCTTTGAATATATTGTTTTAGGATTCGAAGGAACAGAATTTTATAATGGTGATCTGAATTTAAAAAACAGTATATTCCAGGCCAATTACAGCAATTATAAACATGAAGTTTTATTTTATTTAAAGACTTTGCTTGTAGAAGCCAAAAACAAAGACGATCACTATAAAGTGATCTGCCAGAATTTACTGGAAATTTTGATCATTAATATTATCCGGCGTTCCAATATGCAGCTGCAGATCTCCCCCAGCCGCAAAGTGAATAAAGAATGCGTCTTTGTTGAAAATTATATCAACGAGCACTACAAAGAAAACATCACACTGGATCAATTGGCTGAATTGGCTTATGTCAACAAATATTATCTGGCACATACCTTTAAAAAACAAAAAGGGATTTCCCCAATCAATTATTTGCTTGAAAAAAGAATCGATGAAGCTAAGTATCTGTTGAGAACGACCAATTTATCCGTAAATGAAATTGGCCGCATCGTGGGTTTTTCCTCTCAGTCTTATTTTGCCCAAAGCTTTAAAAAGGCGATGAACAAAACACCATTGGAATATCGCCGCGAGTCCACTCATAATGAATAAAGGGATTAACGTTATTGCGTTAATCCCTATTTTTGTATATCTTTTAAGATTTTCTCGATTCGGTTTCCCTGTTCAAGGCTATGATCCTGTACAAAGACAAGATCTGGCATTTTACGAATCTTGATTTTTTTGGCAAGATTGGAACGAATAAAACCTTTACTCTGATTTAAAACCCGAAGACCGGCATCATTTCGATCCTGTTTTCCCAAGAAAGAAACATATACTTTTGCCAAACTTAGATCTTTTGTACATTGAACATCGGTCACTGTCACAAAACCCAGTTTAGGATTTTTTAATTCAAATTGAAGGATATGAGAAATTTCCTTTAAAAGGATATGATCCATTCTCTCCGCTTTTAATACAGCCATTATTCCTGCACTTCCTGATCTTCAAACGCTTCAATGACATCGTCAACTTTGATATCGTTGTAGTTCGCAATCGTCAGACCACATTCAAATCCATTGGAAACTTCTTTTACGTCATTCTCAAATCTTCTCAACGATCCCAGAACGCCTTCATAGATCACAATGCCCTCACGAATTAAGCGGACCTTGCAGTCGCGACGAATGCAGCCATCGGTAACCATACATCCTGCGATTGTACCCACTTTGGAAACCTTGTAGATCTGACGAACTTCTGCCTGACCGATAACCACTTCTTCATAGACTGGTGCCAGCATACCTTTCATGGCAGCTTCCAATTCTTCCAAAGCTTTATAGATGATGTTATGCAAACGAATCTCTACGCCTTCTTCTTCCGCTTTCTTTCGAATGGCAGCGCTTGGACGAATGTTAAATCCGTAAATCAAGGCATTGGAGGCACTGGCAAGCATGATATCGGATTCGGAAATGGTTCCAACCGTTGATCGGATAACATTGACTCGAACGGTATCCACATCCAGTTTTTCCATACTTGCCTTCAAAGCTTCAGCCGATCCCTGTACATCCGCTTTGATCAATACATTAATTTCCTGAATATCGCCTTCTTCGACTTTTTTGGCAAGATCTTCCAGTGACATGGCGCTGGTCTGATTTCTTTCTTTTTCAATTTGTTTTTCTAAACGCTGGCTGGCGATTTCCTGTGCTTTTTTATAATTAGAATATGTCATAAAGACATCCCCGGCTCTAGGAACATCATTTAAACCAATGATCTCCACCGGACAGCTTGGCTCTGCACTTTTGATTTCCATTCCGCGGTCATTGGTCATCTTACGAACACGTCCGTATGAACTTCCCACCACAATACTGTCTCCAGCGTGTAACGTTCCCCGCTGTACCAGTAAAGTCGCAACCGGACCTCTTCCCTTGTCCAGTTTAGCTTCAATCACTGTACCTGATGCCAGGGTATCCGGATTGGCCTTTAGTTCCTGCATATCCGCTACCAGTAACATAGTTTCCAATAAATCCGAAACACCTTCACCGGTCTTGGCCGAAATGCGCGTAAAGATCGTATCGCCGCCCCATTCTTCCGGCATGATTCCTAACTCACTCATCTCGGACATGATGCGATCAGGATTGGCTCCAGGTTTATCCATTTTATTGACGGCAACAACGATAGGAACACCAGCTGCTTTGGCATGATCGACCGCTTCCTTGGTCTGCGGCATGACACCGTCATCGGCAGCAACAACAATAATAACGATATCCGTAACCTGAGCACCCCGTGCTCTCATAGAGGTAAAAGCTTCATGTCCAGGTGTATCAAGGAAAGTGACCTTACGTCCTTTGACTTTGACCTGATACGCCCCGATATGCTGAGTAATTCCACCAAACTCTTCTCCTGTAACATGTGTCTTACGAATATAATCCAACAATGTCGTCTTACCATGATCGACATGTCCCATGATCGTGATCACTGGAGGGCGTGGCTGCAGTTTGCTGGCATCTTCTTCGATACTGTCCAACTGTCCTTCGATATTGTCTTCTTCAATAATGACTTCCTTATGGACTTCACAGTTGAATTCCATACAAATCAATTCGATATCTTCATCACTGAGTACTGTATTGATCGTAGACATGTTTCCCATCATAAACAGGAATTTGATAATATCCGAACTATTTCTGTTCAATAACCCCGCCAGCTGACCAACTGTCAATGTATCATGATATGTGATTTCTTTTGGATACTCAACCTTTCTTGTGGGCTGCTGACGATTGTTGTTTCGTGCAGAGCGATTGCGGTTCGGTTTCTTTTTTTGTTTGTTGTAAGCCATCTACTATCACCATTCCCTTTCTATCGTTCCATATCTTTTGAGCAAAATCTTTGTTCAATATAGAAAGTGCCACAAGGTTCTTGCTTGTCAGCTGATCCATTTCCAAAGGATCCACTTCCAAATATGGCACTTGATATGTCTTACATTTATCAAGGATCTTTTTTCTTGTGTTATTTCCAATCGAGCGGGAAAAAATCACAAGTTGAGCGCTTTGGTTTTGAATGGACGGAATCAATTTGCTTCCATACTGGACATAATTGGCCCGAAAGGCGAGCTGACATAAATTGATCCATTTTTTATTCATCACAAAGCCCATTCAGTTCATCATAGATCGATGAAGGAACTTCCATTTCTAAAGCTTTGTCCAAAGCTTTATTCTTTCGTGCCAGTTCAATCGTCTTCAATGAACGGGATACATAGGCACCATGCCCATTCTTTTTTCCCGTGAGATCGATTTCAATTGTCTGTTGCGGCGTCCTTACTACACGGATCAGTTCCTTTTTGGGAAACCGTTCCTGCGTCACAACACATTTACGCATCGGTATCTTACGCATATTCACTCCTAGTCATCATAGTATTCATCAAATTCTTCGTAATCTACATCTTCATCCCAGGCGTTATCATCTTCGTATTCTTCCTCGATTTCAGCCAGTTCTTCTTCAGAATAGATCGGTTTCATCTGTTCAAACTGCTGTTTAGCTTCGCTAAGATCATGCGCCGTTTTAACTTCTTTTGTTTCTTCCTGCTTCTTTTTTGGTTTAGTGCTGACCGCTTCCTGTTTTGCAGAAGCATCCGCAAAGTTTTCAAATTTTGATGTATATTCCGTATTTGGAGCCGCCGTTGCCTTTTCTTTGCGCTTTGCCTTGGCAATACGCGCAGCTTCTTCCATTTCATCCAATTCTTTCTTTTCCTGTTCTTTTTCGAACAATGTCGTTGTATTCTGAAGATTCAATTCTTCATCCGCTTCCATCAGATCATCATCGTATGTGAAGTCGGCAACATCCACATTCTCGATTTCTTCCTGTGCCTGATTGAGTTCATCAATACGCTGCTGTTGTTTATAAGCTCTTTCTTTTGCTTTTTTCGCTTCGTATTCTTCCTGCATAGCTTTAGAAATGGACATATAATCAATACCAAGTTCATCCATTTCAGCATCCGACTTGATATCGATCTTACGATTGGTCAATTTTACCGCAAGACGGGCATTTTTCCCTTTCTTACCGATAGCCAGAGAAAGCTGGCTTTCTGGAACTACAACAATCAGACCATCTTTTACTTCTTCATTTGGAATCACCGCAACAGCTTCACTTGGACTCAACGCATTTTTGATCAAATCCGAAATATTATCTGACCATTCGAAAATATCGATTTTTTCTCCATGAAGTTCATTGATGATCATCTGAACACGGGATCCGCGAGGCCCGATACAGGCACCGATTGGATCGATATTTTCATTATGTGTGTAGACCGCAATCTTACAGCGTTCCCCAGGCTCTCTGGCAATGGCCTTGATTTCAATGATTCCCTGGTAAATTTCCGGAACTTCGCGTTCAAATAAGCGGCGAACAAAAACCGGAGTGGCACGGGAAACCAAGACTTGGGCCCCTTTTGTTTCTTTGTTTACTTCGGTAATCACAACAAGAAGTTTTTGTCCTTCATAATATGTTTCCCCAGGGATCTGCTGGCTTTTCTTCATCATAGCCAAAGTCTTTCCGATATTGACAATGACAAATTTAGGTTCGACCGTTTCCACGGTTCCAATCACCATCTCATCCACTTTATCACAATATTCTTCGTATACGATTTGTTTTTCCGCTTCACGGATCTTTTGTTTGATCACGTTTTTAGCTAAAACGACAGCCGCTCTGTCAAACTGCGTATAATCCACTTCTTCATCGATCATATCACCGATAGCCGCTTCCTTATTCACTTTCTTCGCATCTTTTAAAGAAATTTCCAATTCATCATCTTCCACTTCTTCCACAACGATGCGTTGATGATACACATGGATCACACCATCTTTCACTTCGGTCTTTACATAGGCATCCGGAATTTCAATATGTTTACGATACGCTTTGGTCAACGCTTCCTTTAAAGCTTCTTCTACGATTTCTGGTGTCAGCTGACGATCGTTTTCAATTCCCTGTAATGCCTCAGCAACAGTTTCTACTTTAAGTTTCATCTCTATCTCCTCTAAAATTTTACCGCTGTACGAATCAGCGTAATATTTTCTTTATCGATTTCTATTGTTTTGGTTCGCGTTTTGTCTTTGTACTGGATCACGATCTGATGATCATCGATGGAAATCAAATCGCCAGTGACAGAATCCATACCTTGTTTAGGATCTTTCATTTTACAATACACATAATTTCCCAATTCATTTTGAAGTTGTGTTTCGGTTTTAAGAACTTTTTCAGCTCCTGGAGAACATACCTCCAGCATATACTCCGATTTAAACCAGTCTTTTTCATCCAGCAGTTCACTGATTTCGTCGCTGCAAGCAGCACACGTATCGAGATCCATGGTTCCATCCTCTTTTTCTATGCTCAGACGAAGAAGCGGAGGATTTTGATTGGTAAGCCATTCAATCTCATAAATTCTACAAGAATGGTTTTGAAGAATCGGTTCGATCCACTCTTTAAGCTTATCCATATTTTCTCCTTTTTCAAAATGAAGGAGTGGGTTTCCCCACTCCTTATTTCTGATTCCACTAGTAAAATAGCACAAATATCAAATAAACGCAAGCTATTATTTGTTCTCTTCCAATTCAATGTGCCGTAATATGATCGTTTCAATGAGTTCTGCGGCAAGCATAGGATCGTCATTGCAGACAATATACTTATACTGGTATACCATCTTCATTTCATTGCTGGCCTTGGCCAGACGCTGCTGAACGATTTCTTCGGGCTCCGTACGGCGGCCGCGAATTCGCCTTTCCAACTCTTCCATTGATGGTGGAACGATGAAAATACTGATGGCATCCGGACACTTTTCCTGAACCTGTTGTGCTCCCTGTACTTCAATTTCCAAAAGTACATTCTTACCCTGGTCACGAAGACGATTGACTTCGCTTAAAGGTGTTCCATAGTAATTTCCGACAAACTCTGCATATTCCAGAAGTTCGCCCTTTTCAATTGCTTGTTCAAAATCTTCCCGGGAAGTAAAAAAGTAATCCACTCCATCTACTTCGCCTTCTCTAGGTTTTCGAGTTGTCATAGAGGTAGAATAAGCCAAATTCAATCTTTTATCTTCCGAAAAGATTTTACGAATCGTACCTTTTCCTACACCGCTAGGACCACTCAATATGATTAACAGCCCACGTTTCATTCTCTTTCTCCTTTTCTTACTATTGTACACAGTTCTTTTTCCGTGTCAAAAGAAACTTATATTTATGATATAATAGAGCCTCTAAGGAGGGATCGACTTGGCATTAGACGGATTACTGCTGCACTGTATTCATAATAAATTAAAGGAACACTTGCCTTGCAAGATCAACAAGATCCAGAACATCAGCGAAGAGGAACTACTTTTTACATTGCGTACAAACAGCTCCACGCAAAAGCTTGTCATCAATGTGCATTCCAACACCAACCGCATTTATTTGAGCCCCTATGCAACTGCTTCTTCATTATCACCTTCGAATTTTGTGATGGTCCTCAGAAAAAATTTGTCCCTGGCGATTATCGAGTCCATTGAACAAATCGGATTCGATCGTATCCTGTGCATGTCGATTGTCGCAAGAAACGAACTGGGCGATATCAAAAAGTTTAAACTTTATATCGAATTAATGGGCAAATACTCAAATCTGATCTTTGTTGATGAGAACAATATCATCGTAGATGCCTTGAAACGGATCCCCGTCTATGAAAATTCAAAACGTCTTGTACACCCAGGGGCGGACTATACCTTTCCAGACCCGGGAAACAAACAGGACCCTCTAAATGTCCAGACTATTGATTTAGATACTTCCCTGGTCAAACAAATCTATGGATTTTCACCTTTATTATCGAAAGAATTCCAGTTTCGAATCCGATCTGGAGAAACGTATTCAAACATCTTAAAAGAATTATTGGAATCAGACAATCTTTATATTTATTCAAAGGATTTCCATTGCATAGAATTGAAACATTTAAAAGAAACCCCAAAAGTCTTTTCTTTTATGGAAGGTTTTCATATGCTTTATCAGGAGCAGGAACAAAAAGCCCGTATCAAGGAACAATGCGGCGATGTATTTCGGACGGTTGAAAAAGAAAAAAACAAAGCCATCAAAAAACTACCAAAACTAGAAAACACACTCGCTTTGTCCAAAGATTATCATAAGTTTAAAGAATATGGCGATCTATTATTTTCTTATATGGACGAAGTTGAAAAAGAAGAAGTCATAACCGTTCCTTCTTTTGAAAGAGACGAATGGGTCAATATCCCAATCGATATGCGTTATGATCTAAAAACCAATGCCAACAAATATTATCAGAAATATCATAAACTGAAACGATCGATCGAAATATTGAACCTTCAAATTCAACAGTGTAAAGAAGATATTGATTATTTTACCCAACTGGATGAACAGCTTGCTCATTGCTCGATCATTGACGCTATGGAAATCCGAGAAGAACTGATTCGTCTGCGGATCATGCATCCAAAAAAACAAAATTACCGTACCAAAAAGAAAACAAAGCCCAATATTCTATGTCTTCAAAAAGGAGATTTTACGATATATGTCGGGAAAAATAACATTCAGAACAATTTCATCATCAGCCAGCTGGCAAGAAAACAAGACCTATGGTTTCATGTAAAAGACTATCACGGATCGCACGTCTTATTAAAATCGAATCAAATCGATGAAGAACAAATACGTATGTGCGCCAATCTGGCCGCCTGGTATTCTAAAAGTAAAGATTCCAGCAGTGTGCCGGTCAATTATTGTCCTGTTTCTTCCATCAAAAAAATACCAGGTGCCAAAATGGGGCTGGTCTCAATGAAAAATTATAAAACAATCTATATCGATCCTCAGGAAGCACCGATAGAAACCTGGATACAAACCTACAAAAAAATCTGACATAAAGTCAGACTTTTTTTTATCCTTTTAAGTTGATTGTATTTCCATCAGGTCCAGGCGTGTTTTTCAAGTAATCGATGATTTCTTGTTTCTTATCCTGTTTACAAGGTTTACAAAGAATGGAATCCATTTCTCCAGATACCAGGGCTTCTGCCATACCAGAGCAGCCTGGATACCCGCATCCGCCGCAGTTGTATCCTGGAAGCAATTCCGTAACTTTCTCCACTCGTTCATCCGCTTCCACCTTCAAAAAACGATCGGCAAAACCTAACCCTAATCCCAAGATGCCTCCCAGAATCAGCATCATGACAACGGCAATCAGTATCGTGTTCAACATAGCTATTCTCCTTTCTCCATGTAGTGTGAAGGATGATGTGTACATGAGAAATCATGACAGCCTTCACAATCCGCTTTAAGATCTTCGCATCCTTCTGGCAAAGGCGTTTTTTTATTCATCAGATACAGACCAATATACACCAAAACCAGAATCCCAAAAAATAAAGCTGCAAGAATATAACGCATTATACGATACCGGCCAGACCCGAAAAGGCCATGGACATTATGGCAGCACAAATCAAGGCAATTCCATTTCCTCTAAAAGCTTTCGGTACGTTGCTCAATTCCAGACGTTCACGAATCGTTGAGAAAATATAGAGAACCAGCGCAAATCCCAATGGCGTTCCGACTGAATAAACCAGCATATGAGAAAAATCATAAGTATTTGTAATGTTGACCAGACAAACATTTAAAACCACACAGTTTGTCGTGATCAAAGGTAAATATACACCCAGCGATTTATAAAGGCTTGGGCTGTATTTCTTAATAAACATTTCGGTCAGCTGCACCAGGGAAGCAATGACCAGAATAAATGTGATCAGCTCCATAAATTCAAGCCCTAACGGGACAAGAACCAGATAATATAAACCATAGGTAACGATAGCGGCAACAACAATAACGAATACGACCGCTACCCCCATTCCCAACGCACTGGATTTCTTTTTGGAAACGCCCATAAAAGGACACATTCCCAAAAATTGATTCAAGATAACGTTATTGATCAATACACTGGTGACTAACAATGTGACTAATTCACTCATAGACTATTTCTCCTTTGCGTTTTCTTTTGCTTCCAAATGCACCTTGTAAGCTCCTACTAAAGAAGCCAGGCAGGCAAATGTGATAAAGGCTCCAACTGGGGATCCAAACAAAGAGATCGTGAAGTCTTCAGGAAACAATGTTAAATCTAAAAGAACCTGTGCTGTATTGAAAGGATTCGTGATCAAGATCCCTCCAGTGGATAAGATTTCACGAATCAATGACATCGCAAGAACGGCCAGCGTATAACCCAGTCCCATTCCAATTCCGTCCAGAGCACTGTCAAAAATATTGTTCTTGCTGGCAAAACTCTCAGCACGCCCAAGAATGATACAGTTTACGACGATCAAAGGAATGAAAACTCCCAGGCTCTCATTTAATGCCGGCGCAAAAGCCTGAATCAGCATCTGAATGATCGTAACCAGTGTAGCGATAATCACAATATATACAGGAATACGGATCTCATCCGGTGTGATCTTTCGAATCATGGAAATGAGCACATTCGAAACAGTCAGTACAATGATAACAGAAACCCCCATACCAATGGCATTGTTCACACTGGTCGTAATGGCCAGCGTCGAACAGATTCCTAAGAATAAAGAGAATACAGGATTGTCTTTGATCAGACCATTTTTAAAATTTTGTATACGGTTCATATCCAATCCCTCCTAATCCAATTGTTCTACCACAGAAGCCGCTTCATGGATTCCATCCACAACCGGCTGGGAACTGACGGTGGCTCCAGAAATCGTATCCAGCTGTCCATCGGCTGGATTGCCTTCCAAAGATTCTTTAAATGGATCTTCCAAAACTTGTGTTCCCAATCCGCTTGTATCTCCGTTGGAGATCGCAACGAATTTATCGATTGTCAAATCATCGGCATTGATCGATACAAGGAATGTTGTTCCATCCTTATATCCCGCAACACTCATATTGAAAATATATACGTCATCATACTGGTAGATCTTATTGATCGTTGTGGATTCTAACTCTGAGGTATCTACAGAAACAAATTGATCAGGATCGGCTTCCGGATACATTTCCAATAAGGACTGACGTTCCTGTTCTTCATTGTTTTTGGCAATGACCGGTTCTGTGATCTCATTGAAGAAAGCTAAAGCACCTCCGGCAAGCACAGAAACAATCGCAAGAAACAGAGTTAAATGAATGACTTTTTTCATAGTACTTCCTCCGTTTCTATTCTTTCAACACAAGCTGTAGGCGCTGAAGAATCGGCCGATACGACCGGTTCTACAGAGGCACTTGCATAAAAAGAAACCGCAAATCCCAATACAGCCAGACAGGCTGCCATGATATATGCCTTCTTTTTGATTTCCAGCTGTTTTCCATCCAAGGCACTTTCAATCATCGGGGTAAACATATTCATCAATAAAATTGAATAAAGACAACCTTCAGGCAGATTGGCTTTTAATCGTAAAAGCACGGTGATGACAGCCGCCCCTAAACTAAAGATCACTCTTCCGGCTGCACTTGTCGGACTGGTTACAGGATCTGTCAACATGAAGACCGCACCAAAAACAACACCTCCAGTTACAAGATGCAATACAGGATACCATAAGAATCCCGGGATCCCGTGATAGGAATCAATTCCACTCAACAGGGCAATAACCGCAGTGAAGACGAAAATCGAACCCAGATAGACAACAGGAACACGCCAGTCAATGATCTTGGTAAACGCAAAAGCGATACCGATCAATAGGATAACAAGTGTAAAAGTTTCTCCAATGGCTCCATCATAGAATCCTAAAGCTAAATTAGCGAATCCGCCAAACTGTGACAGAAACGAATCCAAGGCCTCAGAGGAAGCCGGAAGCCAGTTGAAAGAATTAGCCAGAGTGGCTGTTGGTGTTGCACCGGTCGTAATTCCTGAAGCTGTTGCCCCGGTAAAGGCCGCAAAAATAACGGCACGTCCAACGCCGGCCGGATTAAAGATGTTATGTCCAAACCCACCGAATAAAAGTTTTCCAAATACAATGGCAAAGATCGTGGCAACAATCAACGCATAAACCGTCATTGTGACAGGCACCATCAGCGTTAAGATGATGCTTGTGATCCATCCAAAGGATTTTGCCATATAATG
>NZ_CALVGO010000036.1 GCF_944327125.1 uncultured Faecalicoccus sp. | reverse complement strand
GAATTATATGAGCCCTTATGAATACCGACAAAGCTTGGATTTATTATAATAGTCCAAGAATTTGTCCGCAGGCCCCTCTCGGTTATACTATGAAATCAAACTATCTTATGAGCTTAGATGATTTCTACCCACACTTAGTGCAGATGCCTCAAAAAATTCAAATAATCTTTTTAGTAGTATATAGCATCTTGCTGATCGATGTAATTTATAATTCAATATATAAGTTTAATTTAGTCATGGGGTATGTTCCTCATAGCTCAATTTTACTTTGCGTCGTTATAGTTTTCTGCATTATAGTTACTATATATTTCTCATTTTTAAAAAAATAATCCTAATTTTGCATGAACTCACACACTTTTTAAAGTCAATGCAATTTACGAATGAAAACGACAAATCTTTGTCTTTTAAATTTTAGTTGGGTTCATAGGAAAAATTTTAATTCAATGCGGGGTGGAAACACTCCGCTATGATTTTATAGGTTCGATCCTATCTATTGAGGATACATTATTTTTTTAGATATCAAAAAAAGACACCGGCGGTGTCTTAAATCATAAAATACAGAATGGCAATCAAGTGGCATAGGGAAGCCAGGATGATAAAGATGTGCCAGATAAAATGATTGAATTTTTTTTGTGGATGGCCATAAAAATAAGTTCCGATGGTATAAAGAAGGCCGCCGGCAAGAATCAGAAGAAAGAACGTGATGGAACATTTCTGAATCAGGACGGGCAGAATGAACACGGCCATCCATCCCATGGTCATATAGATGATCATGGAAAGAACTTTATGGTTGACATTGGAAATGGATTTTAGTAAGATTCCCGCCAATGCCATGATCCATTCAATGGCTAGAACCGTATAACCGACCCAGTTATGGATCAACGTCAGGCATACCGGTGTATACGTGCCGGCAATCGCCAACAAGATCATAATGTGATCCAGTTTTCGAAAGACCAGTTTATGGGTCGTGTCATGCGGCATGCTGTGGTATAGACAGGAACCCATGAACATAAAGATCAGACATATGATGTATACCGATATGCCTATGGCGTGCATTGTTCCCAACTGCAGATAGGCTCGAATCGCATAATAGGGCAGAACAAACAATAGAATCAAGGCCATGACTCCATGGCTGATGGAATTTCCTACTTCTTCCCCAAAGGTCAGGGGAAATACATTTTTCATACTATCTTTCATTTTCATAACCTTTATTTTAGGAATCTTATTTTAAAAAATCAATAGAAAGCCGGTCGATTTTTATATTTGTTTTTGTTACAATATTTAAGTTAGATGAAGGTGAGTTATGTTTTTAAAACGTATTGAAATTCAAGGATTTAAAAGCTTTGCGGACAAAACGATCTTACAGTTTGATCATAATATCACGGGGATCGTAGGTCCTAACGGATGCGGTAAGAGTAATGTCAACGATGCCATACGCTGGGTTCTGGGCGAACAAAGTACCAAAAGTCTACGTTCCGGCTCAAGCATGTCGGATATCATTTTCAGCGGAAGTGAGTATCGCAAACCGGTCAATATGGCTAAAGTGACATTGGTTTTCGATAATACGAATAAGGTTTTTGATTCTCCGTTTGAAGAAATCGAGATCACAAGACAGTTACAGCGTTCGACCAATGAAGCCAGTTATTTTATCAATAAAACACCATGCCGTCTTAAAGACATCAACGATCTGGTCATGGATACAGGATTGGGAAGAGACTCCTTAAGTATCATCACACAGGGAAACATCAGTGCGTTTGCCGATGCCAAACCGGAGGACCGCCGTCTTTTGTTTGAGGAAGCGGCCGGAGTGGCAAAATATAAAAAACGAAAAAAAGTCTCATTGATGAAGCTGGAAAAGACAAAGGAAAATCTTGAGCGTCTTCAGGATATTTTGGATGAATTGGAAAATCAGCTGGGGCCTTTGGAAAAGCAGGCTGGAAAAGCGGAAAAGTATAAGGTTTTAAAAGAAGAGCTGTCTTCCATTGAAATCAGTGTTCTGGTGGACGAGATCCAATCATTGAATGAGGATATCACCAAAATATCTCAGGAACTTTTTGAAAATAAAACCGTTTGTGTTTCCAAGGAAGCCGGAATCAATCAACAAGATCTGGATATTCAGGATCTTCGTCAGGAAATGCATGCCCTGGATCGTCAAATCAATGATCTTCAGGGAGAATATACAAAAGCGATGGAAGAAAGCTATCGTCTGGAAAAGCGTAAGGTGGAGCTGGATGAAAAACGAAAATATCGTCTCCAAAGTGCGGATCTTTCACAGCGTAAAAAAGAACTTTCTTCGATTCTTCAGGAGGCAAAGTTTGAATTTGAAGACCGTAAGAAACGGTTGTCGATCCTTCGGGCCGACTTGGAAATGCATACAAACAATCTGGGATCTTTAAAGACAAAATCACAGCAGGCTTCTTCGCAGGCTCTTCAGGAACAACATGTTCTGCAGGAATTAAAAAACCGAAAACAGGTTTTAGATAACATTGCCCGCCAGCCTTATTCCCATCAACAAGGGGTTCGCGCCATCATGGAAGCGAAAGGTTCGCTTTCCGGCATTCTGGGTGTTGTCAGCGAGATCCTGACAGCCAAGGAAGATCGAGCCAATGCGATCAGCGCCGCTTTGCAGGCCAGTCTGTATCACATCGTGACCAAAGATGAAGCCAGCGCCCGTGATGCGATTGGCTACCTTAAGAAAAACCGCAGTGGAAGGGCAACTTTTTTACCGCTGAATATCATGAGTGGCCGGTATCCAACCAAGGATCAGCAGGTGATCGCCAGTCAGTCCAGGGGGTACTTGGGATGGGCCAGTGAAAGTGTGACGTGCGATTCGCAATTTGATGATCTAAGAGACCGCCTGTTAGGGAATGTGTTGATCATTGATAATTTATTCAATGCCAATGAATGTGCCAAACGATTAGGCTATCGGGTAAAGATCGTGACCTTGGATGGAGATATTGTCCATACCGGAGGAAGCATGACCGGCGGAGCCAATCGGCACCAGACGACCCCTATGACCGTACGTCATGAGATCAAGGCTTTGGAGGAACAAATTGAAGGGCAGACGATCAAGGTCTCGCATTTAAAGGATGAGACCCGGCTTTTGGAAAATCGTATGGATGCGGAAACCGATACGTGTATGCAGCTTCAAATTGAACTGGCCAAGCTGGAAAATATCTTTGAAACAAAAAAAGAAAAATATGAATCCTTGAAAGCGGAATACAATGAAATCGTTCCTGAAGAAGATTCTGGTGAGATGCAGGAGGACGATGTCGTTGTTTTGATGTCGAAGATGCATGCTCATATCGATGAAATCACAGGAAATATAGCTTCTTTGCGAAAACGCCGTTATGACAAGGGAAGCGATGTGGAACAAATGGAAAACCAGGTGCGTATGACGCGCCGTGAGATCAATTCTTTAAAGGCGCAGATCCACGAAGCGGAATTGAATCAGGCAAGGAAACAGGCGTATTTGGAAAATGCCCTGAGTCGTTTGAATACGGATTATCAGATGACATTTGAATTTGCCGCCACGCAGAAACAGGATATCGATGTTTCAAAGGCCAAAGACCGTGTCGGAGAGTTACGCCAGGCTATCTCGCGTTTAGGCAATGTCAACCTTGATGCACCGGAGCAGTTTAAAGAAGTCAAGGAGCGATTTGATTTCATGAACGGTCAAAAGAAAGATCTGGAAGAAGCTTCTTTACAGATCACACAGGCTATTGATGAAATGGATGAAACGATGAAAACCCAGTTTACCGAAATGTTCCATAAGATCAATTCGGAACTGGACGGAATCTTTAAAGCGATGTTTGGCGGAGGAAAAGCCAGATTGTCCATGGTCGATCCAGAGGATGTGCTCAATACAGGGATAGAGATCGATGTTCAGCCGCCAGGCAAGATGGTCAAAAATCTTCAGTCTTTTTCTGGAGGAGAAAAAGCTTTGATCGCCATCAGTGTTCTGTTTGCGATCTTGCAGGCAAGAACGATGCCGCTGTGTATCTTTGACGAAGTGGAAGCGGCTCTGGACCAGGCGAATGTGGAACGTTTTGCGAAATATTTGTCGCATTTCAGTGATCGTTCTCAATTTATTGTCGTGACGCACCGTCCGGGAACGATGGAGCAGTGTGATATGCTTTATGGAATCACGATGCAAAAGGACGGTGTATCAAAACTGCTGAAAGTACAATTGAAAGATGCAGTTCATATCGTAGAAAAGGAGGACAAGTAAGATGGCTTTTTTTCAGTCGATAAAAGATGCATTTGTCAAAAATAAAGATAAGGATAAATATCTTTCGGGATTGGGGCGTTCCCGCAAGAGTTTTGGCGATCGTTTAAGAGCGTTGTCCAACAGCTTTAAGGGAATCGATGACGATCTGCTTGAGCAGATCATGATCATTCTTCTGGAAAGTGATGTTGGGATCCATACGGCCCAAAAGATCGTGGACGAATTTGAATCCAACGCTTCTCATCTTAAAGAATACGACTCCATGGAAGATTATTTTATCGGGATTCTTCATGATTTCTACATGTCTAAAGAAGAACCGGAGATCCATTACAACCCGGAAGGGCCTACGGTGATCTTTATGGTGGGTGTCAACGGTTCTGGGAAAACCACAACCAGTGCCAAACTGATCAAGTATTATCAGGAACGGGGAAAACGTGTTGCGGTTGCCGCTGCCGATACCTTCCGTGCGGGGGCCGTGGACCAAATTGCCACATGGGCCGATCGTCTCCAGGTACCTTGTATAAAAGGAACCCCGAATCAGGATCCAAGTTCAGTTTTGGTGGATGCTTGCCGCTATGCCAAAGAACATGAAATTGACATTCTGCTGGCGGATACTGCCGGTCGTCTGCAAACGAAGACCAATTTGATGAAAGAATTAAGCAAAATGGTGCGTGTGTGCGACCGTGAGATTTCACAGGCACCTCATGAAGTATGGCTGGTACTGGATGCTACTACGGGTCAAAACGGCATTTCCCAGGCCAAAGAATTTTTGGAGGCGACCCATGTCACGGGTATCATTTTGACAAAAATGGATGGTACGGCCAAAGGTGGAGTCGTTCTAGCCATTCATGATCTACTGGATATCCCGGTTCGTTTCTTGGGTTTGGGGGAAAAGCCTGAGGATCTTCAGCCTTTTGAAATCAACAGCTATTTGATGGGAATCACTAAAGGGCTGGAACACGATGAATAGGCTGGAAACTAATGTCTTGTTCGATATCTACGGCGATCTTTTAACAGACCGTCAAAAAGAGATCTGCTCGCTGTACTTTGAAGAGGATCTTTCGTATACCGAAATCAGTGAAGAGCTGAATATATCTCGAGCTGCAGTGCAGGACAGCTTAAAAAAATCGCTGCAGCAGCTGAAGAAATATGAAGATGTCGTGCAGTATGTAGAGAAAAGAAAAATAATAATTCATCTGTTAGATTCGTTAGATGATGATACAATAAGAGAAGAAATATTGCGTATTTTATAGGAGGAAAACATATGCCAATCGTAATGAGTGTAAATGCAGGAAGCAGTTCCTTAAAATTTCAGGTGTTCCAGATGCCGGAAGAAAAGGTTCTGGCACAGGGAAATATCGAACGAATCGGATTGAATGATTCGATTGTCGGGATGAAATTCCAGGATCAGAAGATCGAAGAAGTACTGGACATTCCAGATCATGGAGCTGCGGTTTCTAAATTGATGGAAGTTTTAGTAAAGTATCACATTGTCGAAGATTTGAACGAAATCAAGGCAATCGGTCACCGTATGGTTCATGGCGGGGAATATTATTCGCATTCCGTTCCTGAAAGCAAGGAAGCCGAAGACAAGATCGATGAATTGAAAGTACTGGCTCCGCTGCACAATCCAGCTGGCCTGTTAGGTTATCGTTCTTTTAAAAAAGCACTTCCGGAATGTAAACATACGTTTGTCTTTGATACGGCTTTCCATCAGACGATGCCGGAGGAAAATTATATTTATCCTATTCCATACGAGTTCTATCAGAAAGACGAGATCCGCCGCTATGGAATGCATGGAACCAGCCATTTGTACTTAACTCATCGTTTGGCAGAAATTTGGAACAAACCTCTGGATCAGGTCAATATCATTACTTGTCATTTGGGAAATGGAGCCAGCATCACTGCTGTTAAGAATGGAAAATCCTATAAGACAAGTATGGGATTTACTCCATTGTCTGGCGTCATGATGGGAACACGCTGCGGGGATATCGACCCGGCCATCGTTATGTTTTTGGAGAAAAAATATGGCTACAGCGCGGATGAAGTCGATGAGATCTTAAATAAAAAATCCGGTATGTTAGGGGTATCGGGGATCTCTTCCGATGGCCGTGATGTTGAAAAAGCAGCCAACGAAGGCAACGAAAGAGCCATCCTGACACAAAAGATCTACGTCAATTCCATTGTCGAAACGATCTCTGGTTATTATGGATTGATGGGGGGAGCCGATGCGATCGTATTTGCCGGCGGTATCGGTGAAAACGATTCGGTTATGCGCCAGAAGATCTGTGATCGTTTAGCGATTTTTGGAGTCAAGGTTCCAGAAGAGTTAAACAAAGGTGTTCGCGGGGTTGAAAAGAAATTGAGCGCGCCGGATTCAAAAATGGAAGTCTGGCTGCTTCCTACCAATGAAGAACTGGTGATGGCAAGAGATGCCTACAGAAATCTTTGCGATGAAAAATAAGATCCTGGAACAGATTGAAAAATACGATTCGATTCTTTTGTTTCGGCATGTTTATCCGGATATGGATGCCTTAGGTTCACAGTTTGGATTTGCCAGCTGGCTAAAAGACAAGTATCCTTCCAAAACGATTTGTTGCGCCGGTATGGATTCGGATCTGCAAAGAAAGATGGGGGTTTCTTCTTTACCAATCGATGATTCTATTGTTTCTGAATCTCTGGGGATCCTCCTGGATGCCTCCACCAGTGCCCGTGTCGATGACCAACGGTTCAAAGATTGTGCGTATACGATCCGCATCGATCATCATGTACATACGGAAACATTCTGTGATCTGGAATGGATCGATGACAAGGCCAGCGCTACCTGCGAGATGCTTGCGCTTTGGCTCAAAGACCATCAGATGACGTTGCCATTTGATTGTGCCAATCTTTTATATAGCGGACTGATTGCCGATAACATTCGCTTTACGACAAAAAGTGTTACAGCCAATACTTTTTTGGCGGCGCAGTATCTGATGCAGTTTGGTGTGGATGTCATTTCTTGTGATCAAATCAATTTTTCCAGTTCATGGAGTGATTATCAATACGAGACCAAGGTTCGTTCCAAGGCGATCCGTAAAGATGATTTCCTCTACGCGATCCTTGAACAGGACGACTATGTCCCTCTTGTACAGACATTTGCCCGGGCAAAAGAAAAAGTATATGCCTTAAGCGGTATTGAAGATATCACCATCTGGGCTTTGTTCACAAGAATGGATGACGGCATCCATTACAGCGCTTCACTAAGATCGCGTACGATCGATATCCGTGATGTGGCTCAAAAATATCACGGAGGCGGTCACGCCTGTGCCTGCGGTATCAAAAATCTTACCTTGGAACAGGTGGAAGAAATCGTTCTTCTCTTAAAAGAAAGAAGCCGTTCTTTATCAATAAGTGTATCTGTCTAAGTTCAAACGAACTTAGGCTTTTTTATTTCTGTGATATAATGTCAGAAAAGGATGGAGGGTAGGTTATGGTACATCTTCATGCACGCTCGTGCTACAGCTTATTGGAGTCTAGCTTGCGCATTGAAAATCTTGTGGATCGTAATATTGAGCTTGGTTTTCGTCATGTCGCACTGACCGATCTGAATTCCATGTATGCGACGATGAAGTTTTACAAGTATTGCCGCGCAAAGAATGTCCATCCTATTCTTGGCCTGGAGCTGGAAGTGCAATGTCCTCAGGGGACCACTCATTTTGTCTTACTGGCAAAAAATGATCAGGGTCTGCAGGCTCTTTATTCACTTTCCTCAAAAAAGATGCAGTACAACGCCCAAATCGAGCTCACTGAGATGTTTAATTATGTTCATCACTGTGTGGTCATCACCTGCGGAATACAGGATCATGATGTTTTTAATGAATGGATGCTCCATAAAGAGGAGAAGGAGCTGAAAGCATTTTTTAGTCTTTGTCAGGATCACATTGATACTTTCTATGCCGGGATCTTGTGTAACGATGCCGGATTCTGGAAACAAAAAAACCAGTGGCTCAAACAGATTGCCCATGAGCAGGGAGTTACCACGTGTGCATTATCTTATAATTTATATGAGAAAAAAGAAGACGTCTTGCAGTTACGCATTTTAAAAGCGATCCAGAAACAGGCGCGTATCCATGATCAGAATTTGAACGTGCTTAACGACCGGTATATTCGTTCGGCTCAGGAAATGGAACAATTGTATGATCCAGAAGATTTACAGGTCACTGAAAAGATTGCCGAAATGTGCAATGTTCAGATGGTTATGGAAAAAAGTCATCTTCCGGTTTTTAAAAACAAACTGGGAATCGATTCAAAGAGTTTTTTGATCAAACTGTGTAAGGCCGGACTGATCAAACGATGCCAAAATCATGTCAGCGATGTCTATAAAAAACGTCTGGAATATGAACTGTCTGTTATCACAGGAATGGGGTTTACGAATTACTTTCTGATTGTGTACGATTTTATTCGTTATGCCCGTTCTCAAGGAATCTATGTCGGCCCTGGGCGTGGAAGCGCCGCGGGTTCTCTGGTTGCCTATTGTTTAGGGATCACCCATATCGATCCCATCAAAAATAATCTTCTTTTTGAACGATTTTTGAATCCGGAGCGTATCTCGATGCCGGATATCGATACCGATTTTCCCGATGACCGTAGAGATGAAGTGATTGAATATGTCAAAAATCTTTATGGCCAGGAACATGTCTGTCATATTGTGACGTTTAATACCTTAAAGGCTAAGCAGGTTTTAAGAGATGTCGGAAGAGTATATTCGATTTCTTCGGTAAAGATCGATTCGCTGACCAAGTTAATAAAAAATGTTCCTGGGACGACCCTCCAGAAAACGTATCAGGAAAGTGATCGATTCCGCACTCTAGTTAAAAATGACAAGGTCTTAAAAGAACTTTTTGAAGTTTGTCTTTCCTTAGAGGGACTGCCTAGACATATTTCTTTACACGCAGCCGGTATCGTATTAAGTGACCAGCCTGTTCAAAAGGTTTGTCCGATTGTTCAGGTCGATGAACATAATTATGCCACGCAGTTTACGATGGAGTATCTTGAGGAACTGGGCTTGATCAAGATGGATTTTTTAGGATTGCGCAATTTGACCACGATCGATCAGATCGTAAAGCGAATTGAGACATCCAATCACCAGAAAATCGATATCTTGAAAATTCCATTGAATGACCAAAGAACATACCAGCTTTTGTCACGGGCCGATACTTTAGGTGTCTTTCAGCTGGAAAGCCATGGCATCCAGTCGCTGTTGAGAAAAATGAAACCTTCACGCTTTGAAGATATTTGTGCGGTTCTTGCCCTGTATCGCCCCAGCGCCATGCAGAACATCGATCTGTATATTGAAAGAAAAGAAGACCCTTCCAAAGTGGTGTATCCGCACCCTTTGACAAAGCCGATCTTAGAAGAAACCTATGGCATCATGATCTATCAGGAGCAGGTCATGCAGATTGCTACGGCGGTAGGCGGATTGAGCTTGTCGCAGGCGGACTCGCTAAGAAAAGCCATGTCCAAAAAGAAACAAAAGGAAATGGACTCTTATAAGGAGACTTTCATTCAGGGGGCTTTAAAGAATCACTGTACGTATAAACAGGCGTCATCCCTCTTTGATACGATGGCTCAGTTTGCCAGCTACGGTTTCAATAAATCACACAGTTATGCGTATGCTTTGATCGCTTATCAAATGGCGTATTTGAAGGCAAACTATCCTTTGTATTTTTATCAAAGTTTATTTGACAGCGTGATTGGTTCTGAAATCAAGACCAGTCAGTATATGCAGGAATGCCGTCATAGAAAACTCATGATCCTGCCTCCGCATGTCAATATGTCAAAGGAAAGATATCATATTGAAGACAAAGCATTGCGAATGCCTTTGCAGATCATAAAAGGGATAGGGCATACAATCTATCCTTTGATCTTAAAGGAAAGAGAAAAAGGAACATTTGTTGATTTTATTGATTTTGTTGTACGGATGAACGCTGCCAAACTGGGAGAATCGAGCATGCGTATTTTGATCGATGCCGGCGCTTTGGATGGATGGGGCTTGAATCGAGCTTCCATGCATGAGAATCTGGGGAAAGTTTTAGTTTATGCAGATTTGGTAAAAACAGAGATACAGGGACAAATCAGTTTTGACTTCTCTGTGGTTTCTAAGCCGAATCTTATGAAGCTCAAGGAAAATCCGCTGGAAAGAGCGAAAAAAGAATTCCGGGTCTATGGCTTCTATTTAAGTGAGCATCCGGTTCAAAGATTACGCCAGAATCAATATCCAAGATGTATCCCTTTATCACAGTGTGAATCCAGGGAAGGATATCTGGAAGTGATTGGAAGGATCTTGAATTTCCGCAGCCATAAAACCAAACAGGGAGATCCTATGGCTTTTGTGAGCATCGAAGATGAAAGCGGAAAACTTGATCTGGTGATCATGCCTTCTTTATATGAGAAAGTCAAAGATCAGCTGCAAAAGGATAGAATCGTATATGCCAAAACCAATAAAAACCGCCCTCAATCTGCGGTTTGTAAAGATTTAACCTGGATTGATCCAGATATTTGATTTTATGCTTGACGAAAGGAAAGGGTGTTGCGTATAATACATACGTTGCAGATTCTGTTCTGATCTTGCAACCGCACAGAACAGGTTAAAAAGAGAGAAATCCACCTTTATGGCGAGTATCAGGAACATAGAATAGGAGGTGCCGTATGTACGCAATTATTGAAACAGGCGGAAAACAGATCAAAGTAGAAAAAGACGCTGTAATCTTCGTTGAAAAATTGGAAGCTAACGAAGGGGATACCGTTGTATTTGATAAAGTTTTATACGCCGATGGTAAATTAGGAAAACCTTATGTAGAAGGTGCTAAAGTTACTGGAACTGTTGAAAAACAGGGAAAAGGTAAGAAAATCACGATCGTGAAATACAAACCTAAAAAATCTTCTACACGTCGTAAACAAGGTCATCGTCAGCCTTATACAAGTGTAAAGATCACTGCAATCGAGGCTTAGTATGATCAAGGTCTACTTGAATCAAAAGAACAAACAAGTTTTATCTGTAGAGATAACAGGACATGCAGATTCAACTACCGAAATGATGGATCTTGTATGTGCTGAGGTCAGCGCAGTATCTGTAGGAATACTAAATGCGATTGAAACTATGTGTAAAGACAGTTGTTTGATTCAAATGGAAAGTGGTTATGTATCGATAGAAGTTAAATCGAACAGCGATACATTGCAAATCATTTTAAAAACTTTAGTGATTCAATTAGAAACCATTATAAAAACAAATAAGAAATATATTAAGATGATAAGAAGAGAGGTGTAAACCATGTTGAAGTACACATTAGATAATCAGTTGTTCGCTTCTAAAAAGGGAGTTGGTTCCACAAAGAACGGCCGTGATTCCCATTCAAAACGTTTAGGGGCTAAATTAGCCGATGGACAGTCTTGTCATGCCGGAAGCATTATCTACCGTCAGCGCGGTACAAAGATCCACCCGGGAACAAACGTTGGACGTGGTGCTGATGATACATTGTTCGCAATGGTCAGCGGTGTAGTACGTTATGAACGTCTTGGAAAGGACAAGAAAAAAGTTTCTGTTTATCCACAGGCTTAGTTGATAAGATCCCTTAAGGGATCTTTTTTTAAGGAGGAAGCGATATGTTTGTCGATAAAGTAAAAATCCATGTACAGGCAGGAAAAGGCGGCGATGGAATCGTCAGCTTTCGTCATGAAAAATATGTCGCATATGGAGGCCCTTTTGGCGGCGATGGCGGAAATGGCGGCAGTGTGGTCTTTGAAGCCGATCCGGGTATGACAACGTTATTGGATCTTCGATACCATCGTAAGATCAAAGCTACTCCGGGAGAAAAAGGAAAAAACAAAAAGATGCATGGAGCCAATGGACAGGATACGATCGTTAAAGTTCCCCTGGGGACGCTTGTCAAAAGAGAGGATACAGGTCAGCTCATTGCGGATTTGACCGAACCTCATCAAAGACAGGTCATTGCCAAAGGGGGAAAGGGCGGCCGCGGAAATTACCATTTTAAATCCAGCCGAAACACGGCTCCTAAATATGCCGAATTAGGGACTTTGGGGGAAGAATTTGACTGCATCGTTGAGCTTAGAGTGCTCGCCGATGTTGGCTTGGTTGGTTTTCCAAGCGTCGGAAAATCCACTTTGCTGGATGCGGTATCCAGAGCACGTCCTGAGATTGGAGATTATCCGTTTACAACGATTTCTCCCAATGTGGGTGTGGTTTCCACCCAGGATGGGCGCAGTTTTATCATGGCGGATCTTCCAGGTCTGATTGAAGGGGCCAGTACCGGAAAAGG
>NZ_CALVGO010000035.1 GCF_944327125.1 uncultured Faecalicoccus sp. | reverse complement strand
AGCAATTCATCTCTCGCAACAACATCCAAGCCAGCGGTTGGTTCGTCTAATATCAATAATTTTGCATTATGAGAGATGGCAACCAAAACCTTTAATTTGGCCTTCATACCCGTAGAGAAATCTTTGATCTGTTTATCGAGCGGTAATTGAAATCTTTGTACTTGATCAAGAAAGAAAGATTTATCGAATACGTGATATAAATTTTCTAGTACGGGAATAATATCTTTGATTCTCAAATAACCGCTAAATCCAGAATCGGATAATACAACCCCTATTTTTTCTTTGTCTTCAACTGTTAAATTACGATAATCTTTTTCAAAAATAGAAATGTTCCCGCCATCCGGATAAACTAGTCCTAAAATTGATTTAAAAGTTGTGCTTTTACCAGAACCATTTTGCCCAATCAATCCGGTGATTTGTCCTGTTTTCACTTCCAGTGAACAATCTAAGAAAAAATCCCCATAATTCTTTTTTAAGTTTTTGATCCTTAACATAATTACCCCTCCAAAATCAATTCAAATAATTCTCTTATATCATCATCGCTGATTCCATAGCGCCTTCCTTTTTGGATTGCTTGTTCAAGATCTGTTTCTAATTCTTTTTTCTGTTCTTCTAAAAGAAGTTCTTTATTTGTAGTAGCAATATATGTTCCTTTCCCGTGAACCGTTATCGCAAAGCCCTCACTTTCTAAAGCGTCATATGCTTTCTTCACGGTTAAAGCGCTTATTTTTAATTCCTTAGAAAGGGTTCGAACAGAAGGAAGGGCGTCATTTTCTTTCAGTTTCCCATCTCGTATGAATACCTTTATCTGATCAACAATTTGTTCGTAAATGGGAATCATAGAAGATTTACTGACAATAATATTCAAAATAACCAGCCTCCATTTTTCTATAAACAGTATATAACAGTTCATAACTGTTATCAAGTGTTGTATAGTGTTTATTCTTTAAAAGAAAAAACATGCAAATCGATTAAGAAATGCATGTTATAAGATGTGTATGATCATAAGAATCTTTAAAATCATTCTTTAAGTTAATTGGGTCCTGATTCCGATCATTTAATTTTATTGATCAGCGCCTCTTGTAGTACTTGAGAAAAATTGATGTCCCGTTTACTAGCCTCTTCATTGAGCCATTCGGGAATACTTAAAGTCTTTTTTACCGCCTTATTTTTGTACTTTTTCGCGTAGGCTACAGAGTCGTACGGCACAAGCATCACACTCTCGCCAAGAAAATCCTGCTGAATCTTTTTGATTGGTGATGGTTTATAAAAATCATTATTTTTCCTAAAAATAGAAATTAAAAACTGATAATTTTTAGATTTTATTTTTTCAAAATAAAAAGACCACCCATAATGAGTGATCCTGGTTTCTCTTGGGATAAATTGATTAACGTTTTTGAGAACTCCGAAATCCTATGAAATAAAGGTTTTATGGTATATTTGTTGCTTACCCATTGTATTATCAATACCATTAAAAAACATCCATTCTTCATTAATTATTGCGATCCTCAGAAATTTAAAACCTGAAACAGTTAGAACTGAATAAGTTTTAATCGTATATGATAATCTAGAAGAATCCTTTGTTATATCGAATTTGAGCGTATATGATTAGAATAATCCCGACAAAAATAAAGATTATTGAGATGAAACAGAATGGGTCATTTGTTAGAATTAGCGAAATACGTAATAACGAGTTATTTGTTAATAATAGTGAAATACGCAATAAACAAAAACCTATGCCGCCCAATATGACTCCTAATCCCATATATCTTCCATAACCTTTAACATTGATTACTCGAGTTCGGTTATAACTATGAATTGGTGAGATATCTCCTTTATAAACTTTAATACCCAGCATAATCATACCTATACTTGTAGCAATCCATAAAAAGCTCACTAAAATGGAATACATATTTAATCCTCCTGTTCAAGGTTCTGACTTAAGGTTAAGTTATCGAATAAAGACATAGCTTCATCTTTATCCCACAAGTTAAAAACAACTACACGATCATCGGCAACAAGTTTAATGTAGTAATCCTTATTTTTATATACATATACGTAACAATTCCCTATCCCATTTAAACTTGTTTTACCAGTTAGGAATTCGCTGGTTCCAGTCCCAATTTTAATACCATCTTGCTCAGGAACACTTTCATTATAGAATTGAACAGACTCAATTTCGTCAAGCTTTATAGAAGATGACATATCAGCAATAAACATTAAATAGTCGCCTTGTATCTTTATGTCATACGCTTCACCGGTTGTACCTTTAATATGGGAATCGTATAGGAGGAATCCAACTAGAAAGCAGCCGCACAAAGCAATTATTAAAGTAAAAATACCAATAATTCTTTCCGTCCTTTTATCTACCATAATTGATTAATCTCCTTTTCGATCGTGTCAGATTTTAAAGAATATTATTGATCCAATGCATCATAGTTAACGGAATAATACCTATTTCTTTATCCGTCCTAAAATACACAGAACGTAATCCAGAATAAATTAATCCTACAATACACGCAGAAACTACTCGCACCATATTATGCCCAAGTGGATAGTGATATATTCCAAAAAGAAGAGATGAAATAATAATTGATTTGCTTTTTGATTTGCCGATTTCATAAATCATAGTATACAAAAAGCCTCTAAATATCATTTCTTCTGCAAAAGCAACTAATAGCTGACTAAAAATTAGATAGGCGTTAAAGGAAGGCGGCAAAAAAGAAAATCCTGTCAAAACTAATAGCAATACTAATCCACCAATCAATCCTATACTAAGCTGTTTAAGTAATGTATGCGAAAAAAGGCCAAATTCACTCAATGGCTTACGACTAATCTTAATTCCCACAAAAACACAGGCTAATGAAGCCAAATAAGAAATATTCTGAAGTACCATTTTTGTAAACTGAGAATCAATAATCTGGTATAAATAAATCGTTCCTAGCGTAATTAAAGTCACTAATAGAATAATGAAAATCGTTAGATTATAGTATTTTTTTGCATCTCTTTCCATAAACTCACTATACACTATTATTGGTAAAAATAATAGTCTTGACTTTGGATACAAAAATCAATAAAAAAATCAAATCGTATCAATCGAATCAATCGTATCAGCATGATTCATTTCTATGATTTAATTGACACAATTTTAATTATATAACTCTATAATATAATGACGACATTGGCATCAGCATTAACGGCCGATCAATCTAATACAAAAGCAAAGAAAAATATATAAACTAATACGATCATTCTCATCACATACATAACATTAACATTGTCAACTATTTTTGTTATATTTGTTGCTTTTAATCAATACGTCAAGAGATTATTTTTGCATCTATTGTATTATAAAAATAAAGTCTCAAAAGTTGTAAAAAATCAAATGGTCAAACAATTATTCAGATCCTTATTCCGAAAAATTGAAGAAATTTTTTTCGGAATAAGAAGGCATACCACCAACAAGCATATATTGTTTAAATAGTAACATTGCTTTTTTATGGAATGATTCTTCCAGAGGTTTTCTTTCTTTAAAACAGGTTTTAATGTAATCAATTATTATTTCTTCATTTAATGCATAGCAGAATTCATGAAAATCTAAAGGATACATTGAAATATGTCTTTCTTCAGACGGAATTACAATATTTTTAACATTCTCTTCAATTGAAATTAAAGAACCTGTTTCTATGTAATCATACCTACCATCTAATACTAAATATTTTATGGCAGCTCTTGCTTTAAGAAACATTTGAACTTCACCAAAGATAATGACTGATTTTCGCCTCTCTTATTATACGCAGTATTCATATGAATTAATCTTCCGATTATACGCAAGTTAAATTAACTCAATTATCAGATTATGCGCATATTTATTTAAAAGATTCCATTAAAAAAAGAAGTATCTAAACTTCTCAAAAAGTCTAAATACTTCTCTAATCTTCTCAATACAACGATTAACGTTTTGAGAACTGTGGAGCACGACGTGCTGCCTTTAAACCATACTTTTTACGTTCTTTAGCACGTGGGTCACGTGTAACGAATCCGGCTGCTTTTAATACTGGACGGTAGTCATCACTTGCTTCCATCAAAGCACGTGTTACACCATGACGCATAGCGCCAGCCTGTCCTGTGTATCCACCACCATGTACGTTGATTACAACATCAAACTGATCTAAAGTGTTTGTCAGTTCCAATGGTGATTTTACAACCATACGCAAAGTTTCTAATGGAAGGTATTCTTCCAAAGTTTTTCCGTTGACTTCAATGTTTCCTGTTCCTGGGCGTAAGAATACACGAGCAATAGATTTTTTACGACGTCCTACACCATGATACTGAACGATGTTTGTTTTTGCCATCTTCTATTCCTCCTTATCCTTTCACCTTTAATTCAACAGGTTTCTGAGCTGCATGCGGATGTTCGCTTCCTGCATATACAAACAAATGACCGCGCATTACATCACCTAATTTAGTGTGTGGCAGCATTCCCTTGATAGCTCTTTCTACCCATTCCACTGGATATTTTTCTTTCATTTCTTTGGCAGTACGAACACGCATACCTCCAAAGTATCCAGAATGGTTGTAATACTTTTCTGTGTTTAATTTGTTTCCTGTCATGTCGACTTTGTCGGCATTGATCACAATTACATAGTCACCACAGTCAACATTTGGTGTGTATGTAGGTTTGTGCTTTCCTCTTAATACATGAGCACATGCAGTAGCCAAGCGACCTAAGGTTTGTCCTTCACCATCTACAACGTACCATGTACGTGTTACGTCGGCTGGTTTAGCCATTGTAGTTTGACGCATATTCTTTTCCTCCTTGTTTTGAGCGTTACCGGGGCTCAAACGGCCGAAGATTAGCCAAGTACTATCTTAAGAAAAAAAAAGAGAAAAGTCAATGTTATTCATTGCATTTTCTCTTTATTTATCCGTGCATTTTATTCTTTTTCAATTCTTTGTAATCCACTCGTTTTAACTGATCTACGATTTCGACATCATAATGCGATAAAATATCTCCTGCCTTATTAAATAAGTCTTTGTCTAATCCTTTCGGACTGTGGGCATCCATCCCTATGATTGCCTTATTGTGAAGCTGAGAAGCAATCTCCCAAAACCGCGGCTGAGGATAAGTCGTAAAGCCAAATTGTCTGGTCTTTTTAAATCCATAGACATTGAATTCCAAAGGAATATCCATTTTTTTGGCCAGTTTACAGATTTCATAATAGTCCTCTTCTAATTGAGGGGTCCAATCGATTCCATTTATAAAGATCAGTTCAGGATGCGCCAGACAGGAGTACATTCCGGTCTTCAACCCTTCTTTTACCGTATCGATATAAGGCTGAATGTATTCTGAAGAGCACTCGCCAAAGTAAACGCCGGTTTCATCGGTCAGATGAAAATGATTCCCAAAAATCAAATATTCTATGTTTTTATCAATAGAAAAATCCAATAACCATTCCATATACTCCGGAAAATATTCCGCTTCCAGACCACATTGTATTTCAATTTGATTCTGATACTTTTCTTTCAGATTCAAAATACTGTTTTGATAATCGTCGAATTGATTTTCCATCATTCGCATATATGGTTGATATGCGCTTTTATACCGCCAACAAGTGTGATCGGAAAATCCTAATGTCGAATACCCTTGTCGGATGGCTTCTTTGACATAATCTTCATCACTTCCTTTGGCATGGCGGCATCGATATGTATGAGTATGATAGTTTTTCATTTTCAATATCTCACCTCTACTAAATACAGTCCCTGAGCAGGGGCGTTATAGCGACATGCCTCTTTATCTCTTTGATCCAGTATCTCTTTGACTTTCTCAGGAGCAATGGAATGCCGGCCCACCTCAATAAGTGTTTGTACCATCATTCGGACCTGATACCGTAAAAAACCGTTTCCGTCAAAGATAAAATAGATATCCTTTCCTTTTTCTTCCATTGTGATGGCTTTGATGTTACGAACACGCGGTTTTCGCGGATCGATCCGGCCATTGGAAAAGCTGGTAAAGTCATGTTCTCCAATCAGATAACAAGCGCCTTTGACCATGGCATCCATATCCAGTTTCTGATAGATGATCCCTTTATAGTGATAGGCAAAAGGATCGTATCGATCATAAGTTGCGATATACATATACCGTTTTGACTTACAAGAAAACCGAGCATGGAAATCTTCCGGCATCGCCTGGGCATCCAGAATTCGAATATCCAAAGGCAGCAGAGCATTTAAAGCCGGTACGTACCGGGAAGGCTCTATCGCTTCATCGGCTTCAAAATGAAAAACCTGGCCTAGGGCATGAACTTTGGCATCGGTTCTGCCGCTGGCAACGACATCTGTCTTACGTTTATGAATTTTTTCTAGTGCCTCTTCAATGATGGTTTGAATTCCCAAAGCGTTGATCTGTTTTTGCCATCCCGCATAATTCTGTCCATCATAAGCAACTGTACATTTAACGATCATGCCTCTACATTCCTATTTTTGTGATACAAATAAAGATACATATTCCCAGAATACATATGCTTCCTGTCATGCCGACAATATCCAGCCCTGTCATTTTCAAGACTTTATAACGTGTTCTTTTTTTATTCGGATCATACCCGCGTGCTTCCATCGCATTGGCCAGCTGCTCTGCCCGATCAAAACTCGAAACAAACAAAGGAACGATCAAAGAAAGGATCGAAAATACCTTTTCCTTTAATCCTCCGTTTTCAAAATCAACCCCCCGGCTGGCCTGTGCATTCATAATGCGCTGTGTTTCTTCAATCAAAGTAGGAATAAATCGCAAGGCAATGCTGATCATCATTGCGATAATATGAGCCGGAACCCCGATTTTCTCAAAAGGTTTCAAAAGTTTCTCAATGCCCAGCGTCAGATCCAAAGGCTTTGTGGTCGCTGTCAGGATCGTTGTCAGCACGATCATAAACATCAAACGAACCACGATATACAAAGTCTGATAGATCGCATCGGAATAGACAGTAAACCATCCCCATTGGATCCATGGAGTCCCTGTCTTGATCACAAGAACATTGACTACCAGTAAAAAAATCATCATCCAAAATATGGGCTTCATGGCTCTTAAAGCATAGCTGATCTTAAGTTTAGAGATCATTAAAGAAAAAAGTATAAAGAGCCCAATCGCCACATATCCAAAAACTCCCGCTGGAATAAAGATTGCGATCATCAAAAGTAATAAAATCAAGATCTTAGCGCGAGGATCCATCCGATGAACGGACGAGTTCAAAGGCATATAGCGCCCTAAAGCGATATTATTCATGGATCATCACCTGCCCTTTGATGCATTGAATCAACTCTTCTTCATTCAAAATTTCATCAGGAATCACAAATCCTTTTTCCTTGAGCATCACTTTGAGACGCACAATGGCCGGCGGATTGATTCCCACTTCCATCATCCATTCCGGATGTTCAAAGAACGTTTTCACATCACTTTCCTGAAGAACTTTTCCGTGATCTAATACAACGACATGGTCGCAATAGCGCATAACATGTTCCATATCATGAGAGACAAGAAGAATCGTTTTTTTCTGTACCTGGTTCAATTCCATAAAAAGGGACATCATTTCCTTAGCTCCTTGTGGATCCAGTCCCGCTGTCGGTTCATCCAAAACTAAGACCTTGGGGTTCAAAACCAGAATGCCGGCAATCGCAACACGGCGTTTCTGTCCTCCGCTCAGTTCAAAAGGAGAACGTTGCAGATAGCTTTCATCCAAGCCGACCATTGGCAAGATCTTGCGAACCAGTTCATTGGCATTTTCTTCCGTTTCACCAAAATTCTTTGGTCCAAAGGCGATATCTTTTTCAATTGTTTCTTCAAACAGCTGATATTCCGGAAACTGAAATACCAAACCGACTTCTTTGCGAAGCTGTTTGACATCTTTGATTTTTAATAAAGGCTGAATATGGAATCCGCAAATATCCAAACTTCCTGCACTGGGAATCAAAAGTCCATTCAAATGCTGGACCAAAGTGGATTTCCCAGATCCGGTCTGTCCGATGATGGCAGTAACTTTCCCTTCCGGAATCGACAGATCGATTCCATGCAAGGCTTTATGTTCAAACGGAGTATCCGTATTATATACGTGTTCCAAGTGGTTTATTTCAATTGCCATAGCTGATCCACCACCTCATCCAATGTACATACTTTTTTATCTGTGATATTTTCATCAACCAGTTTTTTAGAGATTTTCAATGCGAAAGGAATATCCAATTTCATTTCTTCCAACTCTTTTTCATGTTCAAAGATTTCCATAGGCGTGCCCGTTAAACGAACAACACCATCTTTTAACACGATAACAAAATCACTTTGTGCCACTTCTTCCATATCATGAGTAATCGACAAGATCGTCCGGTCTTTTTGGGAGTGCAAAGCCTTGATCTGCTTGTTGATGCTGGCCTTGCCCTGAGGATCCAGCATACTTGTAGACTCATCGAATATGATGATTTCCGGTTCAATGGCCAGAATCCCTGCAATCGCAACGCGCTGTTTCTGGCCGCCGGACAGCTTGGTCGGCTCACTGTTCAAATAATCCTGCATCCCTACTTTTTTTGCGGACTCTTCTATGATAGTCTGCATTTCTTTTTGAGGAACGCAATGATTTTCCAAGCCAAAGGCAATATCGTCGGCCACCGTAGATCCAATAAACTGATTGTCGGGATTTTGAAATACGATTCCCACATGATCTCTTAGTTCGTATAAACTGGCTTCATTCAGCTCTTTTCCCAAAATTTCGATCGTTCCCGTTTTAGGTTCCATCAAGCCAATCAGAAGCTTGGCAATCGTACTTTTCCCTGATCCATTGTGCCCGATGATCGTCGTGTAGCTTCCTTTGGGAATCGAAAAAGAAACATTTTTTATCACATCGGTTTGTCCATCATAGGAAAAACTAAGATGATTTACGCGAATGGCATCCATTGGACATTCCTCCTAACTTGTTCATTATATCGAAAACAACGGTGCATTAAAAGAGATTTAAGACTCTTTTTCCTTCTGCATTTTCTTCATCAATCGTTTAAATTCAATAATAAACAAAGTAGCGGTAGTCATTACTGCAACGGTATCGGCTATAGGTTCTGCCAAAAATACCGCAAACACTTTATCTTCTAGAAATAAAGGCAAAATATAAATCAAAGGGATCAGCAACAATATTTTACGTAGGATTGCCAGAAAAGCACTGACCTTGGAATTTCCAAAGGCCACAAATGTCTGCTGACAGGAAATCTGAATTCCCATCAGGAAAACGCAAGCCATATAAATTCTTAATGCCCAGCACGTGATTTCAGTCAACGCTGGATCATTGGTAAAGATCGATACAAATAATCCAGGAAACAACTGGATCAGTCCCCACATGATCAAAGCATAGGTAAAGCAGCAAATCGTTTGAAGCTGAAAAGCTTTCTTTACCCGCCCGGCAAGATTGGCTCCATAATTATAACTGATGATAGGCTGACCGCCCTGTGTCAATCCCTGTAAAGGCAACAAAGTAAACTGCATGACACTGGATAAGATCGTCATGGCTCCCACCGCCATATCGCCACCGTATTTTAATAAAGATGAATTTTGACAAAGAACTAGAACACTTTCGGTGGCCTGCATCAAAAAAGGAGCGACTCCCAATGCGATACACGGCAACAAGATTTTCCTTTCTATTCTCATATTCTCTTTTTTTAAACGAAGCACAGTGGAAGAAGAGCGTAAAAACCAAATAGCCCATACTGCACTTAAAGCTTGTGACAGAATCGTAGCCAAAGCCGCACCGGGAACCCCCATATCAAACACAAAGATAAAAAGGGGATCCAGTATGATATTGGTGATGGCTCCAATACAAACTGTAAACATGCTGATCATAGAAAAGCCCTGACAGGAAATGAAAGCATTCATACCCAGAGTCAATTGGACAAAGATCGTCCCCATTGCATATATACGTATATACGACTGGGCATAGCCTATCGTGTTGGCACTGGCTCCAAACAAATACAAGAGAGGCTTGTCAAAAATAAAAATCAAAGCGGTTAATACAACTGAAATCAAACAAAGAGAAACAAAACTGTTTCCCATGATCTTTTCGGCCATCGCATTATCCTTTTTTCCCATATAGATGCTGGCACGAGGCGCTCCACCCATTCCAAACAAATAAGCAAACGCACTGATGATCATGATCAATGGAAAGCAGACACCAACCCCTGTCAGGGCCGCACTTCCTATTTCAGGAATGTGTCCAATATACATACGATCGACCATATTATAAAGCGCGTTGACAACCTGGGAAGTAATGGATGGAACCGCAAGTATCCATAATAAACGACCGATTGATTCTTTTCCTAAATCAACTTCTCGAGATAGTGTTAATTTCATCATTCCACCTCTGATTTCTTATAATCGCATAGAAAAGCTTACTCTTAAAAATGAAAAAAGACAAGATTCGAATCTTGTCTAAGCCAAAAAATCTTCGTTGATGTTCTCCTCTTTTTTTGGAACGTCCACTACAACCGTATCCTCTTCTTCCGGAAGCAAAAATTCATCTAACTCTTTCTGTCTCTGGCGGTCCAGATGAAGTTTCGCAAGAACCGCGGTTACCGCAGCCGCAACGGCAGCTGCTGCCAATAAAAATTTGATCCACTTTTTCATATTATTTCCTCCTTGCCAAGGCGATGCCATCGCCAATGTCATAGAATTCTACATGGAAATCCTCTAAACTCTCTAAAAAGTCATGATATTCTTTGATTTTCCGAACCAACCGTTTCGTATTACGATTCTGTGTTCTTTCCGGATGTTCAACCAATCCATGAAAATTCATATTGTCTGTAATGATTATACCATGTTCATTCAGCAAGGGAGAATATTTATTAAAAAACCGTGTGTATTGTGCTTTGGCCGCATCAATGAAGATGCAGTCAAAAGTTCCTTTTATCATAACTTCCAGGGCATCCCCTTCAATTAAAGTGATCTGGTCTTCCAGCCCCATTTCTCGAATGTTTTTTTTCGCCTCATGGATCATTACCGGATCCCTTTCAATCGTTACAACTTTGATTGTTTCATCCATGGAAGCTATTTCGATGGCAGTATGAGCAATGGCCGTACCGATTTCGAGGAACGATTGACAACCATATTCCTTAAATTTCTGTTTTAGAAACATAAGTCCTTCTTCCTGAATGATAGGAACCTGATTTTGATAAGCAAATTCTTTGATTTCCTTGATGTTGTTCATAGTTCACCTTAAGAAAAAAGAAGTAGATTGCTCTACTTCACAAATTTCACGATCGCCATTGGTGCTGCATCCCCTTTACGGATACGTGTCTTGATCACCGTCGTGTATCCGCCGTTGCGGTCTGCATAACTTGGCCCGATCTCGTTGAACAGCTTCTGTAATGCCGTGGTTCCCTGGTCATCCACTTCCACATTGCGCACATAGCTGGCTGCCTGTCTTCTGGCATGCAGATCATTGCGCTTTGCCAAAGTCACCAACTGATCCATTACGGCACTCAGTTCTTTTGCCTTCATTTCTGTTGTCTCGATCTGTCCGCTTTCGATCAGTGAAGTCGCCATGTTTCTCAACAAAGCTTTTCTATGATCGGCGGTACGTCCTAATTTACGATTCCACATATGACTTCCTCCTACTCATTACTAGACTTGAAGCTTAATCCAAGTGAATAAATTTTGTCTTTAACTTCTTTTAGACTCTTCTTTCCAAGATTCCGAACATGGATCATTTCTTCTTCTGTTTTTTGCGTCAGCTCTTCAACCGTCGTGATCCCCGCTCTCTTTAAGCAGTTATAGGAACGAACAGACAGCTCAAGATCTTCGATCATCTTATGCTGAACTGAAGAAACATCTTCAACCTCATCATTTTCAATCTCATCGACATGCTCCAACTTTGCTTCGTCAATGTCTTTTAAGATCATAAAATGATCACGCAGGATCTTTGAACCAATGGATAAGGATTCCGATGGTTTTAAACGGCCATCCGTTTCAATTTCCATTGTTAAAGTTTCTGTATCGTCTGGATTTACATCCACGCTATAAGCTACTTTTTTAACTGGTGAATATAAAGAGTCTGTATAAATAATTCCCAGAGGTTGTCCTTCATTTTGATACAAATTTTTATTGATATCCGCTCTTATAAATCCACGGCCTAAACGAGCCTGCATTTCCATATTGAAATGAGCACCTTCAGCCAATGTACAAATGACAAGATCCGGATTTAATACATCAACACCGGTAGGGCATTCGATATCCGCTGCTGTGATGACACAAGGTCCACTCTTACTGATACGCAGTGTATATACATCGTTATCATGAATATCAATTTTCAATAACAGCTGTTTTACATTCAGAATGATCGTAGCTGCATCTTCTTTAACCCCTTCAACACCAGTAAACTCATGATAGATTCCATCAATGCGAATACTGAATACAGAACCACCCGGTAAAGAAGAAAGCAACACACGGCGCAGTGCATTTCCCATTGTAGTCCCAAAACGGTTCTGTAATGGTGTGAAAACAAATTTTCCGTATGTATTTGTATCTTCAATTGTTTGAATGCTATAGTTTGCCATTGGGACACCTCCTATTTTTGTGTTTAAATTCTATCCACGAGGTCGTTTTGGCGGACGACATCCATTGTGTGGAATTGGGGTCACATCATTGATCATCGTGATGCT
>NZ_CALVGO010000034.1 GCF_944327125.1 uncultured Faecalicoccus sp. | reverse complement strand
GGCATTCGCATTCCGGCTTCCAATGCACATAGTGCTTCACTGGAATCTTTTAAATCTTTAAGAACCAATCTGATCTATTCAGAAGGGGTAAAAGTCATCACGGTCACAAGCACGCTTCCTAATGAAGGGAAAACGATGTTGTCGTATAATTTGGCACAAAGCTTTGCCCAAATGGATAAAAGTGTACTTTTGATTGATGCGGACTTAAGAAAAGGAAGCTTAAAACGCTGGTTTACCGCAAGCCGTACTTTACCAGGATTATCGGAAGCTTTAACAGGACAAAGCGGTGAAATCATCAATTTCACAAGAGTTCCCAATTTAGAAGTCATTCTTTCCGGGAAATTACCGCCCAATCCAACGGAACTTTTATCTTCGGAAATGTTTGAAGCCATTATTGATAAACTGAGACGATCTTATGACTATATTATTATTGATACACCGCCAATGACAGCAGCCATGGATGGAGCCATCGTGGGACGCGTTTCCGATGGCGTTGTATTAGTTGTACGCAACGACTTCGTTAAGAAAAAAGAAGTATTGCGCGTACAGAAACAGCTGGAAAGAAACGGCGCCCGGGTAGTCGGTGTAGTATTGAACCGCGTTCAAAAAGATCAACTTGATTACAAGTCATATGATTATGATTACTACAAAACCAATAAAGAATAATCATGAAAAAGAAAAATGTGCTTTTCATATTGGGAATATTATGTCTGATTGTGAGCATAGTATGTATTTTTGTGTTATTTAAGGAAAAAAATACAGAAACTAGCAACGGTTTAACAAAAAATTATCACAATGTTTCTGAAAATGGTGTAAACTATACATATGATTCCAGTATTGTGTCTATTTTGTTCATGGGAATCGATTCTACCGATTCCGATACCATGGGCCAGGCGGATTCATTACAGTTATACTTATTGAATCGTGAAGAGAAATCGATACAAGTTTTATCTTTATCCCGAGATGCGATGACCGACATTCGTTTATTCGATGTCGAACATAACGACTTGGGATGGGATAGACAACATCTGGGATTGGCTTATGCCTATGGTTCATCACCTAAAAACGGGGCCAGCCTGACCAGCCAGGCGGTATCCAGAATGCTCAATGACATTCCTATTGTTCATTTTGTGGCCATGGATCTCTCTGAGCTAAAAGAAGTACAAAATGTCGTAGGAAGTCTGGAAGTGAAAGTTCCTAATGATTCTTTAGCTGACATTCATCCGGACTGGACAAAAGGAAGTACAGCTTTGATCGATGCGGATAATGTGGAAGACTTTGTTCGCACACGAGATATTAAAGAAGATTTTTCCAACAGTGAACGTATGGAAAGACAGAAAGCGTATTTGAACGCTTATGTCACAAAGATACGGGCAATGTTGAAAAGTGACTTTGACAATACGGTTTCAAAACTGTATAGTGTTTCTCAACATATGACAACGAATATTTCTTTAGAAGACATTCAGACATTTGCGCAGATGTTGTTGGAGTATTCGTATAATGAGGAAGAAGACTTCTATATATTGCCGGGAAAAGATCAAACGGGTAAAAACCATGATGAATTTGAGATTGATAAAGAACAGTTGAATCAGCTGATTCTTGAATTATTTTATAAGAGGGAGGATTAATTATGAATTTAGTAAAGAAATTATTGGCAAGTGCCTGTGCTTTCACAGTAGCATGCATGCCTATGACAACGGTGTTTGCGGCAGGAAGTATCGTTGCTAACGGAGCGCCGACAGGAGAAATTGCGGTAGATGGGAAAATTGTTGAAGGATCTACTGCTCAGTTCAGCGATACATTTACTGTTGAGGATCAGGAAGTATTAGATGCTATTGCACAGTTGAACAGCGGTGCCAAATTGGCCGATGTATTAGACGAAGTAGAAATGCCGGAAGGTGTGGAAATCGACTTGGCGGATTTCTCATTGCTGACAAAGATCCAGGATCTTAGCGCAACCGATGCCGAAGGCAATGACTTAAGTGAAAATGTTACTGTGGGATGGGAAGTTCCAAACTTGACAGAAGATATGAATGAAGTATATGTACTTCACTACAGTGAAAAGAATGCCGGATGGGAAGTCATTGAACCAGATAAGGTAGACAAAGAAGCAAAAGAAATCACCGCAACATTTGAAGACTTGTCTCCAGTCGGTGTGATCTACAAATCGGAAGGAGCTGTCGATACAAGCACAGGAACAAACACTGTATTGTATATTGCCATTGGAGCTATCGCATTGGTAGGAATTTGCGGTATCGTTGTAGCAAAAAGAAAATTCAACTAATTGAAAGGAAATTTCGAAACTCTGAGTCATTTTATTGACTTAGAGTTTTTTGCATATGCTGTAATTTTTTATGCTATGATAGATGTAGGAGAAAAGCATATGTGGGGACTTTTGGTTGTAGGCGTTCTTTTTGCTTTATATGGAGTATTTTCCTTAAAGACACATCGTATATTCAATCTTTCTTATTCTTTTCAAAATCAGCCATGGACAAACGAATACATTCATAAACAAGGTTTTTTAAATCTTGTGTTTGGACTGCTTCTTGTGTTCGATTTTTTTCTTGATCTTGCCTTGGGCAAGCTGGTAGGGTTGATTTTCCTTATTGGGATTGCCGTTCCAATGATAGGTTGGCAGATGTACTTGATTCGAACTTATAAGAAGAAGCTGTCATCAGGGAATATTTGACAATATAGGTGAGTTTTGATAAACTACCGTCAAGATGAGTAGCACAGAAGACCCGGGCCGAAGTTGCTGCGGGATGAATGAATAGATGAAACCAAAGACATAACCTGGAAACAGGCTGTGTCTTTTTGTGCTTTTTTGGAGGAATGAAATTATGGTTTTTGCGTTGTTGCTGCAGGTTATTTTGATCTGTGTGAATGCCGTCTTTGCCGGTGCGGAGATTGCCGTGGTCTCCATGAACGGAGCCACCTTGCAGGCAAGAGCTGAAGAAGGAAATAAACGGGCGAAAGTTTTATTGAAGCTGGTCGAGAACCCATCCCGCTTTCTGGCGACGATCCAGGTGGCCATCACTTTGGCCGGATATTTGGGAAGTGCTTATGCGACCGACAGTTTTGCCGATCCTTTGGTAAAACTACTGAATTCATTGAACATTCCCATTTCAGAAGGGACACTGCGTTCGTTTTGCCCGCTGGTGATCACTTTGATCATGTCCTTTTTCTCAATTGTTTTTGGGGAACTGGTACCAAAGCGAATCGCTATGCAGAACAAAGAAAAAATGTCCTATGCCCTTTCCGGGACCTTGTCTTTTATCTCAAAAGCGTTTGCTCCTTTAGTATGGCTGCTCACAAACAGTACCAACCTGGTGCTTCGTTTATGCCATATCGATCCCGATGAAGAAGAAGAGGTCACAGAAGAAGAGATCCGCATGATGGTTTCCCAAAGCATGTCTCAGGGACAGATCGAACAGGATGAAAATGCGATGATCCAGAACATTTTTGATTTTAATGACGTCAGTCTTGATGAGATCTGTACCCATCGTAAAGAAGTTACGGGTCTGGATCTGGACGATGATCTGGATGTATGGGATGCCGCCATCAATGAAACAACTTATGACTGTTATCCTATCTATAAAGACAGTCAGGATCAGATCGTAGGTGTCCTGGATGCGAAAAAGTATCTTCGTATGGAAAAACGCACCAAAGAAAATGTGCTCCAACAGGCAATCTTGAAACCTTTGTTTGTTTTAGAGGGGATGAAGGCAGACCATCTTCTTTTGAAGATGAAACAGACCAAATCAACCTTTGCGATCGTCTTGGATGAATATGGCGGGTTTGTCGGTGTTGTAACCTTAAAAGATCTGCTTGTGCTTCTTGTCGAAGATCCGCAGGAAGAAGGACAGTCCAATGAATCCGAAGGCATCGTGCGTTTGGATGAGCACACATGGCGGATCCAGGGAGAAGCGATGCTGGAAGACATCAATCAGATCCTGGGACTTTCCTTAAGTGATGAAGAATACGATACGTTCAACGGTTATGTTCTGGATGCTTTAGGGGGAAGTCTTCCTGACGATAATGAAAACTTTGAGCTGGATCTGGATGAGCTGATCGTAAAAGCACGGATGGGAACGGATCACCGCATTGAAGAAGCGGTGGTTCAAATCAAACCGAGGGTAAAAAAAGAAGAAATCGAACAATAAAGGCCAATCGAAAGATTGACCTTTTTTTATGGATTGTCACGTTGTAATGTAAAGCTAAAAGAGTTTGTATCTCCCCGATATTTCGCAATCGAATATTCAATGGGGATGCCCTGAGGATCTTTTCCGTAAGAATGGAAATAGAACAATGGATCTTTTATGTTTACCTGTAAAAGATCCGCCAGTGTTTCATCGGCACTGACAACTTCCAAATGACGGGTCACTGTGGCGATGGGATGTCCGCATTGTTTACACTGTTCATAGAACGATTCTTTGGAAAAGTCAATTTTATCAAAGTGTTTAAAAAGTTCATAAGGCATATACGTCACGGTAAAGACATTGGGACTTTGGTCGATATAACGCAGCCGAACCAGTTTGTATACCGTATCGCATTGAAGGATCTCTTGAACCGTTTGGGAAGCTTCTTCTTTTTGGAAGGTGAGAACCTTGGTTTGACTGGTATGTCCTTTTTGATGGATCTGGGCATCAAAGCTGTCGATTCGCTGTGTGAACTCCTGATCGATCTTCCCCGGACAGACAATGGTTCCGCGCTTCCTTCTTTTTTCCAGGATCCCCTGGTCCACCAGGGCCTGGATGGCCTGACGAATCGTTGGACGGCTGACGTTGTATTGTTTGGCCAGTTCGGTTTCTGCAGGAATTGTTTCCCCAATGGGATAATATCCGGAATGGATCTTTTCTAAGATGTCATTGCGGATCTCTAAATATACGGCTGACATAGTATACACCACTTTCTATACATAATATACTAAAGATTTCCATAATATGTCAATTTATATTGACATATTATTTACATAATGATACATTGAGACTGACATAAGAGGAGGGTTACAATGAATTCATCACAGTTAAGTCACATGTTTGACCATACGTTTTTAAAAGCCTATGCAACCGATGCCGATTTGATCCAGCTTTGTAAAGAAGCTTTGGACATGAAGGCCGCTATGGTGGCCATCAATACCGAATGGGTGTCTTTTTGTAAAGAACGACTCAAAGATACCGGTGTTCATGTAGGGGCGGCCATTGGCTTTCCTTTGGGACAATGCGGACTGGAAACCAAGCTGTTTGAATGCCGATATGCCATCGAACAGGGAGCCGATGAGATCGACTATGTGATCAATATCTCGAACGCTAAGATGCATCGCTGGGATTTAATACGGGAAGAGATGGAAAAGCTGACAAAACTTTGTCATGCCCATGATGTATTGATCAAGGTCATCTTTGAAAATTGTTATCTGGAAAAAGAAGAGATCCGAAAACTCAGTGAGATTGCCAAAGAAGTCAAACCGGATTTCATCAAGACCAGTACCGGTTTTGGGACCGGCGGGGCCAAAGTGGAAGATGTTTTACTGATGAAAGAAACTGTGAAAGATGGGGTCCAGGTCAAAGCGGCTGGAGGCATTCGTGACTGGAACACCTGTAAACAAATGATCGAAGCCGGGGCCACTCGCATTGGAACAAGCGCCAGCCTGCAGATCTTAAAAGAATTTGAGGAGAACCAGGAATGAAACCTTTACGCTTACAGCCCATTCCCGATCGTACCATCTGGGGAAGCCATCATATCAGTGATTTACGCAAAGCCGATCAGAACTATGGAACCTGGTGGGAAGTGTCGGCGCATCCCTATTGCACCAATATGGTCATCAATCTGGATAAAAGCCTCACTTTACAGGAACTGATCGAACAAGATCCAGAAGGCCTGTTAGGGCCGGGATATACCCTCCATGAATTGCTTCGTCTTGCCTTTTTAGATTCCAAAGACGACTTGAGTATCCAGGTTCATCCTCATGATGCCTATGCTTTAAAACATTCTAACGATTATGGAAAATATGAATCGTGGTATATCGTGGATGCCAAGCCGAATGCCACTTTGGTGGCCGGTACAAAAACAGCGGATCCAGAAGTCATCAAACAAGCTTTAAAAGAAGGGACACTTGACCAGTATCTTTGTGTATGGCCTGTACAAAAGGGAGATTATATCACCATCCCGGCGGGCATGCTTCACGCCTTGGGGAAAGATATCGTAGCTCTTGAGGTAGGAACCAATTCCAATACGACATACCGCTTTTATGACTATGGACGAAAAGATGAAAGGGGAAATTTGCGGAGTCTTCATCTTAAAGAAAGCTTTGATGTAGCTGACTTTACTTTAAAGCCGCATTTTGAACCCGCCCAAAAAGAAAGCCGGCGTATTGGAGATACGCCTTGTTTTACCGTCGATGAACTGTATATCCAAAAAGATAGAAAGTTTATTTTAGAAAATAGCTATGCCATTGTCTCCAATCTGGGAGAAGATACGGCGATTCTTTGGGGACAGGAGGAAATTCCGATTTGTCATTTGGAAAGTGTTTTTGTGCCTTACAGTGCACAGGCATTCACATTAAAAAAAGGGACACATGTGCTGTTGAGCCAGCCAGGAAGGAAGGACTAATATGAAAACGATTTTAGTAACAGGGGCCAACGGATATTTGGCCAGTTATATCGTCAAAGAAAATAAAGACAAGTTTCACTGGATCAAAATGACACGCCAGGATGCCGACCTGAGCGATCCACAGGCAGTCTATGATTATGTTTCAAAACAAGACTTTGATTTGTGCTTTCATACGGCGGCCAATGCGACCACGGCCCTTTGTGAAGAAAATTCTTCACTGGCACACAAGATCAATGTGGAATCTACGATGAAGATCGTGGATGCGTGTAAGGAAAAAGGAGCCCGCCTGATCTTTTGTTCGACCGAACAGATCTTTAACGGCGTAGAGGCTAGCGGCCCTATCGATGAAGAACAAACGCCGTGTTCGGTTACAGTGTATGGTCAAAATAAGATCGAATGCGAAGAATACATTCACGAGCACTTGGAGGATGCGATCATCTTACGGTATACGTGGATGATGGGATTGTCCTTTGAAGGGGTCAAAGCCAGCCCAAGTATCGTTAAAAACGTCATGAACGCACTTCTCTATCAAGAACCCACACTCTTTACGTGCAACGAAAAACGCGGCATGACCTATGCCAAACATCTTGCCAAACAGTTTGAAGCCATCACCAGGCTGGAACCGGGAGTGTATCATGTAGGGGCTCAAAACGATAAGACAACGTATGAGAGCGCCTGTTATGTTGCCCAAAAACTGGGAGCCAGCCAAAAGGCCATCGAGCAATATATTCTTCCGAACACCAAACGATATGCAGACCGATTCCGTGACTATCGTTTGAATGCCGATAAACTGGCTTCCCAAGGCATCACGTTTGGTACGTTTGAATCCAATGTGGATGAACTGCTGACTGATTTTGGATGGAAAAAATAACGCCTTAGCTGGCGTTATTTTTTTAGATGAATGGCGTTTTCTTCATACTCGGTGATCCCTTTGTCAAGAAGTTCGGTTTTCAGTTCAATGGCATTAAAATCGGAAAAACCATTGGCCCTGTCCAGAAGATAATAGAAATGCGCTCCTTTTTCACCCCAGTAGGGATCGGAAGCATACATCACATTGATACCGGAAGCTTTGTTGCCAAACCAGGAACCATGGTATCTGTCATCGTTCATATTGGCATACCCATCTTGAAGAAAACCGTAGGCGTGCTGTGAAATGCAGTCCTGGTAAGAGGAATACGTGGTGGCACTGTCGGGATTTTCATCGTAGGCGGCATGACCAAAGAGGTTGTAGTCAATCAGGGCGTATTCGCTTTTTCCCATTCCGCTTTCATTCAAGGCGGTCGCAAACATCATGGAAGCGTTCATGCCGGAATCTTTGCCGACATCCATAAAGGTACGTCCTAAGTCATATAAAGCGCTCTGGTTGTCCAAACAAGGATATCCTTTGGCTTTTTCGGTCATTCCCTGGCTTTCCAGAAACGTGTTGTAGTCTTTGGCCTTCAGGGTGGACGAGGATGTATGCGGGATATACTGATAGAAATTGTAATAAGCGGTTGGATTCACGGCATTTTTATGGGTGTTGTTTTGTTCATCTTCGGCCATTAAAGAAAAATCCGTGTAGAAATAGTTGCCGTCATAAGAATAATACATCTGATCTTCTTCTAAAAAATCAGGGGCTTTGCCGATGGAAAGGGCATTGTTTGTGCCCTGTAAAAGATCGGTCGATATCGTATGGACCAGCGATCCCTTATACACAGAATAACTGGAGTTATAGAGGCTTTCATCATAGAGATACAGCTGGATCTCTTCGACGTTGACCCATCCTTTTACGCCGCTGATCTTCATTAGGACCTGGGTGCCGTCCATGGAAGTATCCAGATACAGGGCATCGGCTCCATAGCTTCCGTTGGTGTAGCCCTGTTCTCCGTTTTCGTCACTGGTATAGAGCGTGTTTTCGTTGATGGATTTGGTCTTCAAGTTGACATACCCCTGGGAAATCGCCACAGCTTTTCCATCTTCTCTTTGGATATAGGCACTTTCGGTATCTAAAAAGTTCATCTTTAATTTCGCAAACCAGAAATGTTTATACGTTCCCTGTTCTACAACTTGATCTTCAAAGACACCCATTACGGTAAAGGAACCGTTCTCGGTGAGTTTCAAGCCTAAAAATCCAATCAGGATCACAAAAAGAAATGCCAGTATGAACAGACGGACTTTATGCGGTCTCCGCTTTTTTTGAATCTTTGTTTTTTTTGTCATGGAACAAGTGTAACATAAAGAGATAAAACTGTCATTTAAAGGGGTTCTATGATAAACTGATTAGGTTGAAAGGATGTTGGAATTATGGCAAAAATGGAAGAAAGACTGGATTCGATCGTAGCTCGATATAATGAGATCAATGAAGAAATGATGGACCCAAGCGTCGTATCGGACAGAAAGACGATGGCCAAATTAGGCCGTGAACAAAATGAACTGACACCTATTGTAGAAACTTATCAGGAATATAAACAGGCAAAGAGCGAATACGCCGATGCCAAAGAACTGGCCAAGGAAGAAGATAAAGAATTAAGAGAACTGGCTCATGGAGAAATCGAAAGACTGGAGCCTTTGATGCAGGAATATTTGGATAAGCTGGAATTGTTGCTGGTGCCCAAAGATCCTAACGATTCTCACAACTGTATCCTTGAGATCCGCGGGGCCGCCGGAGGCGATGAAGGAAATATCTTTGCCGGCGATCTGTTCCGTATGTATTCCAAGTATTGTGAAGCCAAAGGATGGCGCGTGGAAGTGATCGAAGCTGAAGACAGTGAAGCAGGAGGATACTCGCTGATCTCCTTTAAGGTCAATGGGGAAGGCGCTTATGGAACCTTGAAGTTTGAATCGGGTTCTCATCGCGTGCAGCGTGTGCCTAAGACAGAAGCGCAGGGACGTATCCATACGTCAACGGCCACAGTTCTTTGTATGCCGGAAATCGAAGAAGAAGATTTTGATATCGATATGAACGATTTGGAAATTGAAACGATGCGAGCTTCGGGGGCCGGAGGACAGCACATCAATAAGACCGACAGTGCGGTGCGTATCATTCATAAGCCGACAGGAATCATCGTAAAATGCCAGGATGGCCGTTCTCAGCATGAAAACCGGGCCACGGCTTTGATGACGATCCGTGCTCGTGTGTATGAAGAACGTCAAAGAGAATTGGATGAGAAAAACGATGCCGAACGCCGTACCAAGATCGGTACCGGAGATCGGGCCGAAAAGATCCGTACATACAACTATCCGCAAAACCGCGTGACTGATCATCGCATTGGATACACGGTCAATCAGCTGGACCGCATCATGGATGGGCGTCTGGACGATTTGATGAACGCTCTTCAGTTAGCCGACCAGCAGGCCAAACTGGCAGGAGAAAAGAAATAATGCGTTACCGGGATTATATCCGTGAAGGCAAAGAAAGATTGTACAAAGCCGGCCAGGGAGAACAGGCCGCTACGCTTTTGATGGTGGAGCTTTGCCGCCAGAAGGGCATCAATCTTTATATGGATATGGATGAAGAGATCCTGGATGCGATCCGGGTCGATTATCTGGAAGCTATCCATGAAATGGAAAAAGGCAAACCGCTAAGCTATGTTCTGGGGTATGAATCGTTTTACGGCTATGATTTTATCGTGAATGAAGACGTATTGATTCCCCGTCCGGAGACCGAAGAACTGGTGGGGCTGGTTCTTTCCCTGTTTGATGAACATTTCAGTGAGGCCCAACATGTCACTGTATTTGATGTGGCAACAGGTTCAGGAGCCATTGGGATCACGCTGGATCTGGAAGAACCAAGGATGGATGTCATCGCCAGCGATATTTCTTCCAAAGCGGTGGATGTGGCCCTTCAAAACAATGAAAAACTTCAGGGACATGTCAATTTTATCATTGGAAATATGTTGGATCCGTTTATTGAAAGAGATCTGCATTGCGATATTTGTGTATGCAATCCGCCGTATATTCCTTCGGATGAAAAGATGGAACACAGCGTGGTTGATTTTGAACCCCATGTGGCTCTGTTTGGAGGAAAGGATGGATTGAAGTTCTATCGGGACGTATTTGAAAAGGCCGATCAGGTCTTAAAGGAAAAAGCTTTCATGGCTTTTGAGATCGGATACGATCAAAGAGAATCTTTGAGCCAATTAGCTAGAGAGTATTTTCCGGATGCCAAGATCGAAGTGCATAAAGATATGTCAGGAAAAGACAGGATGTTAACGATTGAAAGAGGGTTTTAAACATGATGTCAAAAAATGAACCTTGCTGGTGCGGGTCGAAAAAGAAATACAAGCACTGCCATCAGGAATGGGATGACACGATCAATATTTTGAAGCTTCAGGGAAAAATCGTACCGGGTCATGACCTGGTGAAAAGCGAAGAAGATATCAAATGGATCAAAAAGGCGGCCAAGATCAACAATGAAGTATTGGATCTGGTTCAGGAAAATATTCATGCCGGCATGTCGACCGAAGAAATCGATCAGATGGTCTATGACTATACTGTCAGCCATGGCGGGATCCCGGCGTGTTTGGACTATATGGGATTTCCGAAAAGCTGCTGCACCTCGGTGAACAATGAAATCTGTCATGGGATCCCGGATAAGAAAGTGATCTTAAAAGAAGGCGATATCGTCAATGTGGACTGTACAACGATCGTTCACCGCCATTATGCCGATGCCAGCCGTATGTTTTGTATCGGCAAGGTTTCCGATGAAGCTAAGCGCCTGGTCGATGTAACGAAAGAGTGTCTGCAGATCGGCATTGAAGCCGTCCGGCCATGGGGATATTTTGGCGATATTGGAGCAGCTATTCAGGAACACGCTCATAAAAATGGATACAGCGTTGTAACGGATTTTTGCGGCCATGGAGTGGGCAATGCCTTCCATGAAGATCCTTACGTTCACCATGTAGGCATCAAGAACACCGGCATGGTTATCGCACCGGGTATGGTCTTTACCATCGAACCGATGATCAACCAGGGAGTCAGTACGTTGTACATTGATAAACAAAATGGCTGGACAGCGTATACCAGTGACGGCAAGCTCTCGGCACAGTGGGAACATACGTTGTATGTGACCGAAAAGGGCGTGGAGATCTTAGCATACTAAGCGGGAACCCCCGCTTTTTTTGTGGAAAAATAAAGAAATTGTAAAAAAATCGTTATTTTGACACTCAAAAGACCATTATGGGCCGCTTGAAATCTTGTCAACATTTGACAATAGGAGTAGAATAAACCTGTATAGAAAGGAAGTATTTCAGCATGGAAAAATGGACGCAGGAACAGTATGCCACTCGTTTACAGGAAATGAAACAAGAAGCACATGACAAAATGTGGTTGTACATTGAAGTCAATGCGAAAGAACTCATGAATGAATGTGAACCAGGTGTAAAAGGCAATACGACCACTTGTTGTAAAGCTATGCTGGATGCGATGTTAGAGGGTGACGGCTTTATCGTAGAGCCAAAAGTAAAGACGAAAGTAGCCGGAACATTGACAATCCGCTATTATGTAGATAACTTGCATCCAGGACGCAGAAAATATTCTGAAGTCAACCAGTAAATAGTATTAAGAAAAGAAGAATCCTTAACTTTGTGTTGGGGATTCTTTTATTGTATAATGAAAAAAAGGGAACAAAGATCATGAAAAACGTTATCATTACCATTTCAAGACAGTTTGGGTCAAATGGACGGGAGATCGGCCGTCTATTGGCAGAGTACCTGGATATTGGCTACTATAATAAAGAAATCATGGAAGTGATCGCTAAAGATTTTGGTATCGATCCCGACTTTTTCCGTGAGGAAAACCGCAATGAGGATGGCATGTATTCCATCGCAGGCCGACACACTCTTTCAAAAATCACCGAATTGTCGGTCAACTCGGAAGTCTATGAAAAAGCCTGTGATTTGATCCAGGGAATCTCGCAAAGAGAAAGCGCTGTGATCGTAGGGCGTTGTGCGGACTATATATTAAGGGACAACCCGAATACGATCAAAGTGTTTATCTACAGCGATATTGAAGACCGTATTCACTGGAGCATCAAAGAGTACAGCGTGCCGGAAAGAAAGGCACGAAAGATCGTTCAGGATAAAGATGGACGCCGAGCCCGATTCTATGAATTCTATACAGGACAGAAATGGGGACATGGTTCCAATTATGATTTGATGATCAACTCTTCCCGGATGAAAGTAAAAGATATCGTAGAAATGCTGGCGGGATTCTATGACATCAAGGTAGGAACCCAGACCCTTAAAGGCGGGTATACGAATCAGTATATTGAACATAAAAACTTTACTTATACAGAATAAAATCAAAACGATGACTGTCAAAGGGCATCGTTTATTTTTTTGCTTCAGAGAGTGTCTGGATTT
>NZ_CALVGO010000033.1 GCF_944327125.1 uncultured Faecalicoccus sp. | reverse complement strand
GTGTTCAAGTATGATGAACAAACTCGTACAATCATTGCAGAGCTTTTCAGTAAAGTAAAAGTTGCTGCCAGCAACGCCGAATAATGTAATGGAGATCTTCATTTTGTATGGAGATCTCTTTATTAATGGCATCCTAATGCGGCTCGTGATACAATAAACCAAAATCAGGAGTTGTCTATGAAAAAGAATTTTAATATGAATTTTAATTTTGACTGGGGTCACAAAATGCCCCATCCTCTGCGCTTAAAAACGAAGATCCTTTTTTTGATCGTATGGATCCTGGGAGGATGCATCTTTTACTATTTTTATCATCCGGTGCTGAATGTGAAAACGGCAACCTTCTTTTCGTATGTTGTCTACAGCTTTGTTCTTTTATGGATCCTTTCGCTTTTCTTTGAGAAAAGTCAAAGTGTCTATACAGAGAAAAAACCGGTGTTATGGACGTTATTCAAAGGAGTTTTGATCGCCAGTGTGTTATGGGTCGCCGGCTCCATGATCATATGCAGTCCTGTGTTTATGGCCAAATCGTTTGCGAATCGTATCGAAATCAAAAATGTGGACTTTGACAAGGTCAAGGAAGTGGATTTCACCAAGACACCGATCATTGACCGAGATTCTACGATCGTGCTGGGAGACCGTGTCATGGGGGAAATGCCAGAGCTTGTCAGTCAGTTTGAAGTCAGTGAGGAATACACGCAGATTTCTTATAAAGACAGCGTTTATCGCGTTACACCATTGGAGTATGCGGGTTTCTTTAAGTTTATGGGCAACTATAAAGAAGGAATTCCGGCATATATCCTGGTCAATTCTGTGACCGGGGAGGCAGAACTTGTCAAGCTGGAAGATCTGGGCCTGGAGGGAATGAAGTATGTACCTTCCGGTTATTTTAATCACGATCTGTACCGTAAGCTGCAGATGCAGTACCCGACAACGATCTTTGGAGCCCCTTCTTTTGAGATCGATGAAGAAGGACATCCATGGTATATCTGTACAACTTATGATTATGCCGCTTTTGAAAGCCGTAAGAGTGTTTCCGGGGTTGTCTTGTTTGATCCGATCACCGGAGAATCCACGAAATACGATGATGTGCTGGATGCGCCAAAATGGGTGGACCGTATTTATCCCGAATCCCTGGTTACGGAACAGGTGGATCAAAACGGTTCGCTGCAGAATGGCTTTATCAACTCGATCATTGGGCAGAAAAATGTAACGTACACCAGTGAAGGCTATAACTATCTGGAGCAGGATGGCGATATTTATATTTATTCCGGGATCACGTCTGCCAATAAAGACTCCAGCAACCTGGGGTTTGTGCTTGTCAATCTAAGAACGCACGATGCGATGAAGATTGCCTCTCCGGGAGCCAACGAGTCCAGTGCCATGTCTTCAGCGGAAGGAGAAGTCAAAAACTATGGCTATACATCTACTTTCCCGCTGCTTGTGAATGTGAATGGGCATCCTGTCTATATGATGGCCTTGAAAGATGACAGCGGACTGATCAAAATGTATGCCATGGTCGATGCCTCTGATTATCAAAAAGTGGCGACGATCTCGTCCGATGAAGGCTTTGAAAATCTAAAGAAGAAGTTTATCGCCCTGGAAGGACAGGGAAAGGTCGACAAAAAGGATCTGGAAACAAAAGAGATCACCATTGAGCGCATTCAAATGCTTGCGGTGGAAAACGCAACGAAGTGTTTTATCACGGATACCGATCAAAATCGATATAAGATCACATTGACATCCAAAAACGAAGATACAGTGGCCTTCTTAAAGGCTGGGGATGTCCTAACGGTTTCGTATGTGCCTTCTGAAGGGGTTCGCCTGATTCAGGAGATCCAGCTTCCTGCCAAAACGGGTCAGGAAGAAGACGGAAAATGATAAAGGAAATCAAAAAAGAAGAACGAACCGAAAAATGGATCCAGGATCTGTTGAAAGTATGGGAAGACTCTGTTAGAGCGTCACATCGTTTTTTATCCGAGGAAGAGATCGAACAAATCAAGGAATATGTACCGGAAGCCTTATACGGCGTATCGCATTTGATCGTTGAACTGGATGAATCTGGAGAACTTGCCGGCTTTATGGGAACGGAAGAAAACAAGCTTGAAATGTTGTTTATCAAAAACAGTCAGAGAGGAAAAGGCATAGGAAAACGGCTCTTGCGTCATGGGATGGAAAACTATGGGGTCAATGATCTTGCGGTCAACGAAGACAATCCGCAGGCAAGAGGATTTTACGAGCATATGGGATTTCAAGTGTATCAAAGAAATGCTTTTGACGATCAGGGAAATCCTTATCCGGTCCTCTATATGCAGCGGATGACAAAAGAATAGAATGAACGGCCTGGTGAGTCCAGGCTTTTCTTTTTGGGGTTAAAGAATTACAGCTCAATTTGGTAAAATATGATAAAATGGTTCTATGAACTTATTGGAAAAGGCAAGAAAACAAATCGATGCGATCGATGAAGAAATGGCATCTTTGTATGAAAAAAGAATGGATGCAGTCAAAGATGTGCTCCTTTACAAGAAGGAACATGGGCTGCCTGTTTTTGATCCGGTACGCGAAAAGAGTGTGATCGAAATCAATGCGAAACGGATACAGGATCCGCAGTATCAGGAGTTTTATAAAGATTTTCTGCAGAAGCTGATGAATAATTCAAAGGATTATCAGCGAACGTTACTGAGTCAGGATGTGATTGCCTATGCCGGTGTACAGGGAGCCTTCAGTCAAATCGCTTCCCAGAAACTGTTTCCCAACGATCGCAAATTGAATACGAAAAATTTTGATGAAGTTTTTAAGGCGGTCGTCGAGAAACGAGCCCAGTATGGGGTGATCCCTTTTGAGAATACCAATTCGGGTCTGGTGGGAGAAGTGCTGGATGCCTTGTTGGAATATCCGGTTTATATTCAGGCCATTTATGATTTGAAGGTGGAACAGTGTCTTTTAGGAGTGCCGGGAGCGACTTTAAAAGATATTGAATGGGTCTACTCAAAGGACCAGGCTTTATGGCAGGCCAAGGAATTTTTGAAGCAGATGGGCGTTCAAACGGTGAGTTATCCCAATACCGCTATGGCCGCTCAATATGTGGCCAGCGAAAACGACAAAACCAAGGCGGCGATCGGGGCCAGGGAAAACGCAGAGCTGTATGGATTGGATATACTGGCCACGCAGATCGAGGCAAATACCGAAAATACGACGCGGTTTATCGTGATTGGGCTGCAGCCTAAAGAAACCGGACATCGTTCCAGCGTGGTTTTGACGACAAAGCATACCAGCGGTTCGCTGGCAAAGATCATCGAAGTCATTGCCCGTCATAAGATCAATATGGAAAGCATTCAGTCCCGGCCGATCAAGGGCAAACCGTTTGAATATTTCTTTTTTATCGAAATGGACGGCGATGCTTCTCGGGTGGAAGCGTGCATCCAGGAGATGAAGGAAAATTGTGAAAGTTTAAAAAGTTTAGGAACATATTCGTTAGGAGGTCAATAAGATGAGTTTTGTGAAGGAAAGTGTTAATACCCAGCCAATTGTGGATACGGTCTTTACGATCGTAAAAAAGGCCAAGGAAGATAAGCTGAAAGTGGGAGAAGAAAACGTTGTGGATGCGACGATTGGATCCTTATACGATGAACAGGGGAATCTGGTTGCCTTGGAAAGTATGTTTTCTTCGCTGAAAAGTTTGGATAACAAGGTTTTGGCAGCCTATGCCGCCAGTTTTACCGGCAATGAAGATTTTAAAGACCGCGTTTATCAGTGGGTCTTGAACGGCAACAGTCATCTGCCTCATGAGATCATCGCCACTCCGGGTGGAACCGGAGCGGTAGCCATGACGATCCAGGAATGCCTGGATGAAGGACAAAGTGTGATCTTGCCGGAGATCGCATGGGGAAGTTATAATCTGATGGCGCAGATGAACAACTTAAACGTTGTGAAGTATTCCCTGTTTGAAGAGGACCATTTTAACCTCTCTTCGTTTAAGAAAGCGTGTCAGAAGGTGATGGCTTCACAGAACAAACTGGTGGCTGTGATCAATGACCCTTGTCACAATCCAACCGGCTATTCCATGACGATGGAAGAGTGGGAAGAAGTCGTGTCCTTTTTGAATGCATGTTCAAAAACGCATCCAGTCGTCCTGTTAAACGATATTGCGTATATTGATTATGCATACGGTCAAAAAGATGCGAAAAAATATTTCTCGGTCTTTGATCGGATTTCAGATAAAATCGCTGTGGTCGTGGCATTTAGTTTGAGTAAATCCATGACAAGCTATGGCCTTCGCTGCGGGGCGGCCATTATCATGGCAAAAAATCAGGAAATCGTACAGGAGCTTAAAACGGTCTTTGAAAAAGATGCCCGAGCTACCTGGTCCAATATCAATAATGGCGCCATGGCAGCCTTTGTCGATGTATTGGATCATCATCTGGATGAATACGATAAAGAACGCATGGAATATGTGGATCTGTTAAAAGAACGCAGTTCCCTGTTTGTGAAAGAGGCCAATGAGGTCGGCTTGAAACATTATCCGTATAAAGAAGGTTTCTTTGTGACCTTGGCGATGGATAACGATACCCGAGATCGTTACCATGAAGCTTTGATGGCTCATCATATTTATACGGTCAAAGTCAATCTGGGAATCCGTGTGGCCGTATGCTCCTTATCGGTTGAAAAGATCAAGGGACTGGCCAAAAAGATGAAAGAAATTCTCGATACGGTAGAGTAAAACGCGAGATAGACAAAAATTTAATTTTGTCTATCTCTTTTTTTCGCATATAATATAGAGTATGAAAACAGGAATCATTGATGTAGGCGGTGGCTTGCGCGATATTTTTGGCGCCGGGATCTTTGATGGATGTCTGGATTTGGGAATTTCGTTTGATTATGGGATCGGCGTTTCGGCCGGGAGCGGGAATATCGCCACTTTTCTGGCAGGGCAAAAAGGACGAAACAAACGTTTTTATCTGGATTATGCGATGCGTAAAGAATATATGTCGTTTTCCAATTTAATAAAAAAGAAAAAATATATGGATCTGGATTATATCTATGGAACCTTGGCAAACTCTGGTGGAGAAGATCCGATGAATTATGAAGCATTTGTGCAAAATCCCATGAAATTTGAGGTAGTCAGTACAAATGCCAAAACAGGAGAACCGGTGTATTTCAATGGAAAAAAGATGCCGTTGGATCATTATGATATCTTAAAGGCAAGCAGCTGTATTCCGGTGATTTGTGCTCCCTATCCAATTGAAAATGATTTCTATTTTGATGGAGGCTTGAGCGATCCTATCCCGATTCAAAGAGCGTGGGATCATGGGGTGGAACGTTTGGTCGTGATTTTGACAAAGCCCAGAGATTTGATCCGGGATCCCAAAAAAGATGTCTTGCCGGCCAAAGTGCTGACACATTCTTATCCGCAGGCGGCCAGAAAATTGGAGCTTCGGGCCCAGATCTATAACGAACAGGTAAAAAAAGCCAAAGAAGGAGAAGCTCAGGGAAAAGTTTGTATCCTGGCGCCGGAATCGATTGGCCATATGAAGACGCTGACCAAAGACAAAGAACAGCTGGAAGCTTTGTATGTTCAAGGGTATAAACAGGCCCAGAAGATCGTATCGTTTCTAAAGGAGTAGACGTGTACATAAAATTTAGATAGTTAGCTCTTCTAAAGCGTATATTTATGGTAGAATAAAGATAAATAAGGAGAGGAAAACTATGAAAAAACTATTATCTTTATGCCTGGCATTTTTCCTGGTGCTCGGCAGCTCTGCCTGTGCTAATAATAAGGCGGATGAATCAAAAATGGCGGAAGATGCCGTGGCGGGATATTTTGATGCCTTGCGTGCTGGAAAATGGGAAGAAGCTTCGGAATTTGTCTCTGATTCTTATTCGGATCCGCTGGATATCGAACAGGCTGAAGACTATCTGGAAAGCTTGTTGGAAGTGTATGATTACGGGGAGACTTTTGAAAGCGAAGCCAAGGATTTCATGACCAATGTAATGAAAAGCCTGATTGCCTCCTATGAGATCAAAGGCGTGGAAAAAGAAGACGAGAAGTTTATCGTTAACGTGGATGTCGTATCCAAAGACTATTCGAATTTGGATCTTTCCTCTGTTCAAACGGAAGCCAACGATTATATGGAGCAATATGCGAATGATAATATGGCCAAGATCCAGGAAGTTTACCAGAACGAAGGCGAAGATGCCGCTATGGAACTGATTCTAAAGGATGTCAGCGGCTATCTCTTTGATACGATAGAAAAAGTATACGCAGAAGCTCCGGAAGCTGCTTATTCAGGACACTTTGAAGTGGAAAACGACGAAGGAGAGTATAAGATCACAGACGGACAGCTGAATTAGATTTTGTCAGGGACCGAAAGGTCCTTTTCTTTTTTGAATGGATTTATGTGCTATAATAAAACCATTATGGAACAAGAAGGATTATTTCAGGCAGAAGACATTCGCCCTTTGGCCGATCGGATGCGTCCGGAAACTTTGGAAGACTATGTAGGACAAAAACAGCTGGTTGCCCAGGGAAATCTTTTATGGTCGATGATCGAACATGATAAGGTGACCTCCATGATTTTCTGGGGCCCTCCAGGTGTCGGGAAAACCACGCTGGCACGAATCATAGCGCATCAGACCAAGAGTTATTTTGTCGACTTCAGTGCCGTCACTTCCGGGATCAAAGAAATCAAGGAAGTGATGAGACAGGCGGATACACGCAAAGCGCTGGGACAGAATACGATTTTGTTTGTGGATGAGATCCATCGCTTCAACAAGGCTCAGCAGGATGCGTTCTTGCCGTATGTGGAAAAGGGAAGCATTATCTTGATCGGGGCTACGACCGAAAATCCAAGCTTTGAGGTCAACAGTGCCTTATTATCAAGGTGCAAAGTCTTTGTGCTGAATTCTTTGGAAAAAGAAGATTTGATCGAACTGATCCATAAAGCTTTAAAATCCCCGAAGGGGTTAGGGACCCTGGATATTGATATCTCGGAAGAGGCCATCGATGCGATCGCGGATTTTGGAAAAGGCGATGCCCGGATCTGTCTGAATACTTTGGAGATGGTCGTATACAACAGCCCAAGTGATCTTGAAGGGATCCATGTATCCAAAGAAATTCTTCAACAGTGCCTGCAGCGGCGTACGCTTTTATATGATAAAAAAGGGGAAGAACATTACAATGTGATCTCCGCCCTGCATAAAAGTGTCAGAAACAGTGATGTGGATGCCGCTTTATACTGGCTTGCCCGTATGTTGGAAGCCGGAGAGGATCCTCTTTATGTCGCCAGGCGTTTGGTTCGAATGGCCAGTGAAGATATCGGTATGGCCGATTCCCGCGCCCTGGAGATCACGGTGGCGGCTTATCAGGCGGCCCATTTTCTGGGAATGCCGGAATGCAATGTCCATTTAGCGCATGCGGTCGTTTATCTGGCTTTGGCACCCAAATCAAATTCTTTGGAAGTGGCCTACAATGCGGTCAAACAAGATGCGCTGAAGACTTTGGATCAGCCGGTTCCGCTGCATATTCGAAATGCGCCGACCCGGATGATGAAAGATCTGGGATACAGTGAAGGCTATGAGTACAGTCATGATTACGCTTTTCATATGACAGACATGACTTGTCTTCCGGATTCTTTGATCGGAAAAGAATACTATCATCCGTCCAGCCAAGGTTCGGAACAAAAGGTACAAAAACGATTGGCACAGATCAAAATGATCAAGGCCAATTATCATACATTACGAAAACAGAAGGGAAAATAAAATGAAAATCGAAATTCATTCTTTAAGCGAAACACAGGCGTTTGCGCAGAAACTTGCGAAACTTTGTGTCGATCAGCCTCTTTTGATCACATTGGATGGCGATTTGGGGGCAGGAAAAACAACCTGGACCAAAGCTTTTGGAAAGGCTTTAGGGGTAAAAAATACGATCAATTCTCCAACGTTTACGATCTTGAAATCGTATAAACAAGGAGATGGCAAACCTTTGCACCATATCGATGCGTATCGTTTGGAAGGAGCCAGTCAGGATCTGGGCTTTGAAGATTGTTTTGATGAAGGAATCACGGTGATCGAATGGTCTTCTTTTATTGAAGATCAGCTTCCGGAAGACCGCTTGTCCCTCTCCTTTGAGGAAGGGATGGATGAAAACCGCGTCATCACAATGGAAGCGCATGGAGAAAAGTCAGCTAAGATATTGGAGGGATATCATGATTAGCTTATGTATGGACAGCTCTTACAAGTTACTGGTTCTTGGTCTTTACCAAGATCAGAAACTGCTGGCGGGCATTTCTTTGGAGGCCTTTAAGAAACAGAGCGAAACGATCTTTGTGGAATTGAACCGTTTGTTAAAAGAGGCAAATCTGGATTATAAAGATATTGATCGCGTTGTGATCACCAAGGGTCCGGGCTCTTATACAGGGATCCGGATCGCGATGACGATTGCCAAAGTGCTTTGTTCACAAATGAACAAGGAACTGTATACGATCTCTACCATGCAGCTTTATGCGGGTGTACGGGAAAGTGTCAATGTGATCTTAGATGCCCGATCCCACAGAGCGTATACAGCACATGTCGAAAAAGGAAAAATCGTGGATGGGACAAAGATCCTGACTATGGAAGAACTTCAGGATTTTCTTGCCCTTTACCAGGGAGACATTGCCGGAGATGCGGATCTGGTCGGGCGCAGCGCTTGTGAGGTCGATTATTTACAGAACTTTATTGATTTGGAACCGTATTATGAAAAAGTAGAAAACATTCATGCGCTGGTTCCGGACTATTTAAAAGAAAGTGATTCTTATAAAGTATGAGAATTGAAAAAGTCGAAGAATCACAGATCGGCCAAATCGTTGAAATGGAAAAAAAGTGTTTTAAACAGCCGTGGAACATAGAACAGTGTCTTTATGAGCTGAAGGAGAATCCTTTCAGTACGATTTATTGGATCAAAGAAGAAGAGGCGGTGGGCTATGCCTTTTTGTGGGTTACGTTTGAAATCGCCCAACTGGCACGGATCGGCATCGATCCTGCCTTTCGAAAAAAAGGATACGGAAAAAAACTCTTACAGGAATTGATGCGAATCGCCAAAGAACAAGGCTGTGAATTTATGAGCCTGGAAGTTCGTGAATCCAACCTGGCCGCTATAAAACTTTATGAATCTTTGGGCTTTGTACAAGTCAATGTTTCAAAAAATTATTATCCGGATGGGGAAAATGCCATCGTGTTTTCAGGAGCGTTGTAGAGAGGAAAGAATATGATTGTCTTGGGAATTGAAAGCAGCTGTGATGAAACGGCAGTTGCGTTAGTGAAAGATAAAAAAGAAGTATTATCATCGATTGTCGCAAGCCAGATCGATGTGCATAAAGAATTTGGCGGCGTTGTCCCGGAAGTGGCAAGCCGTATTCATATAGAAAATATCTCTTACTGCATTCAGGCCGCATTAAAAGAAGCCAATTGCACCATGGAAGACGTGGATGCGGTGGCGGTGACCAAAGGACCGGGATTGATTGGCTGTCTTCATGTTGGTGTGCAGGCCGCCAAGACGTTGGCGTTTGCCTATCATAAACCATTGGTTCCCGTACACCATCTGGCAGCTCATATCTATGCCAATGAACTGGTGGTGGACATGCATTTTCCGCTGTTGGCCCTTGTGGTCTCAGGGGGAAACACAGAACTTGTATATATGAAAGATGAAACCAGCTTTGAGATCTTGGGAGAAACGCAGGATGATGCGATTGGCGAAGCCTACGATAAAGTGGCACGTGTATTAGGCTTGGGATATCCCGGCGGTCCGAAGATCGATAAAATGGCGAAGGAAGGCAAACCCGTCTATGAACTGGCTAAGCCAAAAACGCAGGGCCGGTACGATTTCAGCTTTTCTGGGCTGAAAAGCAGTGTGCTTCAATTTACGAAACGAATGGAACGGCAGAATCAAACGTACGATCTTAATGATTTAGCTTGTTCTTTCCAGGAATGTGCTCTGGAGGAGATCTTTTCAAGAATCAAAACGGCGCTGGATGATCATCCGGAAATTCGCCATTTTGTCGTAGGCGGCGGTGTCAGCGCCAATTCCCGTTTGCGAGAAAAGATCGAAGAGCTGAAAAAGGAATATCCAGAAATCATTTTTACGGTTCCGCCTATGTCCTGTTGTACAGATAACGCATCCATGATTGCGGTTGCGGGAACGATTGCTTATGAATCTGGAAGAAGAGCCGATGAAACCTTAACAGGAGATGCCAGCTGGCCGATTCAGTAGAAAATAGTAAAAGAATAAAAAGGGATTGATTCTGGGAATCAGTCCCTTTCATTTGCGAATCCTTCGATTCTTGATTTTCTTTCGTATACGGTTTCTAAGGAAGGAATCGAGGGCATTCCTCCTATGGTTTCCGTAGAGATGCTGGCGGTTAGACTGGCCATCTTTAAGACTTCTATTAAAGGCATCTTTTGAGCTAAAAAATAGACAAAGGCACCGTGGAAAATGTCTCCAGCTCCGGTTGAATCTACTGTTTTGGCGGGATAAGCCGGAATATGACGGATTTGTCCATGACTTTTATAAAGGAGTCCGCGTTGGCCAATCGTGATCACAATGGTGTTTTTTGTCAGCTCTTCCAGTTTATGAAAGATCGTTTCCAGACCGGAAAGATCCTTTAGATCGATTTCCCGTTGTGTATAGGAACGGCACAAATCTTCAGAACAGATAAAATAGTCAACCAGACCGGCCAGACTTTTTGTCCATGGCTTTAAAGAGCCGGCATCCATAATGGAAATGGAATCGGGGAACTTTTCTAAAACAGTTTTGGCAGTAAGAGATTCTCTTCCGTCAATTAAGATATAGTCTGGTTTTGTGTCAGGAAAAGGCAAAAGTCTCTCTGGAGCCAAAAGAGGATCGTTTAAGATCGTTCTGGTTCCGGTTTTAATGTTGGACAAAATACAGCTGAGGCTGGTCGAGATGCCTTCTTCGATCTGGATATATTGTGTGTTTAACCCTGTGTCTTTAAGCGTGTTCAAGATGCGTTTTCCATACAGATCGCTGCCGATCCTGGCGATCAAAGAAGTATCAAGCCCCCATTTGGCTAAAAGAGCAGCGGCATTGGTTGCCGGTGCCCCTACACATTCCTTGTGGGAGGAAACGACGTATTTCCGGTTTTCCTGTAAGGGCTCTTCGATAGGAAAAGTCAGATCAAAGGCCGCTTGTCCGATGCATAGTATTTTCATGGTTTTATTTTATCATGATTTCGATATAATAAGACGGTAAGGAAGGAAAAATACAATGAAGATTGATGCCGTTATTTTTGATATGGACGGATTGATGTTTGATACAGAATCCATGTTCAAGAAACAGTTTCGCCAAGCCCTGGATCTTTATAAGATCCAGGCACCCGATTCGATCGTGGAGTCCATGATTGGCTGTGATTCCAGAAAAGTACAGATGTTTGAAAGAGAATATCCTGGAATCATGGAAGCGATGGCTTATTGTCAGAACCATCGTATGGAATATTTCTTTGATTATTTTAAAACACCGGGCTCGGCCAATAAAGAAGGATTAAGAGAACTGGTAGAGTATCTGGATGAAAAAGAAATCCCTTATGGAATAGCTTCCAGTTCCCGAGTGGAAGACATACAAAGAATGGTTCGGTATGCGGGGTTTAAGATCTCCTATAAAGTGCTGACCAGTTCGAAAGAAGGAATTCCTTCAAAACCGGCTCCGGATATTTTTCTGGAAACCGCACATCGTTTGAATGTAAAACCTGAGAATTGCCTGGTTTTAGAAGACAGTAAATACGGGATCATGGCAGCTGCGGACGCCCATATGCATTCTATATTCATTCCGGATCAAATCATACCGGATGAACAGATGAAAACGTATATCCAGACAACGTGTAAAAGTCTAAAGGATGTAATAGATTATTTAGAAAAAGCCATGGTATAATGTCAGGGTAAAGGAGAACATTTATGAAAAAAGAGCTAGTGATCGTTTTGGATTTTGGCGGCCAGTACAATCAGCTGGTGGCGCGCCGTGTCCGAGAATGCAATGTGTATTGTGAGATCTATTCATATAAAACAGATCTTGAAAGAATCAAAGCGATGAATCCAAAAGGAATCATCCTGACCGGAGGACCGAACAGTTGTTACGAAGCGGATTCTCCGACATATTCAAAAGAATTATTTGAATTGGGCATTCCGGTATTGGGTCTATGTTACGGGGCTCAGCTGATGATGCATGTGCTGGGCGGAAAAGTAGAAAAAGCCGATGCCCGTGAATATGGAAAAACAGAAGTGATCGTGGATAAAACGGATTCCAAGATCTTTGAAGGGGTTTCGAAAAACACGATCTGTTGGATGTCCCACTTTGACTATATCTCTCAGGTCGCTCCAGGCTTTGAGATCACCAGTCATACGGATAACTGCCCGTGTGCTTCCGCCGAAAATACGAAAGATCATTTATATGCGATCCAGTTCCACCCGGAAGTGCTGCATACCAAAGAAGGAACAAAGATGTTGTATAACTTTGTGCGCAACATCTGTGGCTGTTCCGGGGATTGGCGCATGGACTCTTTCGTGGATGAACAGATCAAAGCCATTCGTGAAAAAGTGGGCGATGGAAAAGTTCTTTGTGCTTTAAGCGGCGGTGTCGATTCATCGGTTGCGGCTGTATTACTTTCTAAAGCTATCGGAAATCAGTTGACCTGTGTATTTGTGGATCATGGTTTACTTCGTAAAAACGAAGGCGATGAAGTGGAAGCTGTCTTTGGACCGGAAGGACCTTATGAATTGAATTTCATCCGTGTCAATGCCCAGGAACGCTACTACAGTAAATTAAAAGGTGTGACAGAACCGGAACAAAAACGTAAGATCATTGGGGAAGAATTTATCCGTGTGTTCGAAGAAGAAGCCAAAAAGATCGGTACTGTTGATTTCCTTGTACAGGGAACGATCTATCCGGATGTTGTGGAAAGTGGATTAGGCGGAGAAAGTGCCGTGATCAAATCGCATCATAACGTTGGCGGTCTGCCGGATCATGTAGATTTTAAAGAGATCATTGAACCGTTAAGAGATCTGTTCAAAGACGAGGTTCGTAAAGCCGGACTGGAATTAGGAATTCCAGAAAACCTGGTATTCCGTCAGCCATTCCCAGGCCCAGGGCTGGGAATCCGTATCATTGGAGAAGTCACCGCGGATAAAGTTCGTATCGTGCAAGATGCCGATGCGATCTATCGTGAAGAGATTGCCAAAGCCGGATTGGACAGAACGATTGGACAATATTTTGCGGCCTTGACCAATATGCGCTCGGTGGGTGTCATGGGAGATGAAAGAACCTATGATTATGCCGTAGCTTTGCGTGCAGTCAATACGATCGACTTCATGACAGCGGAATCGGCAGAGATCCCTTATGAGGTCTTGAACAAGGTCATGTCAAGAATCATCAATGAGGTACGCGGGGTCAATCGTGTATTCTACGACCTGACGAGCAAGCCTCCGGGAAC
>NZ_CALVGO010000032.1 GCF_944327125.1 uncultured Faecalicoccus sp. | reverse complement strand
CTTTCATAAAAATGTTAGTTATATCTGACAAAAAAACGCCATTGAAACGAATTCCAGATTTGGAATGAGATTCGCTTCATGGCGTTTCTTTTTAGTTTTCAAAGTATAAATTATATAATCTTTGGATCTCTTCTTTCATGGAAGCGACTACCGATTCTGGTCCAAGAACCTGGATGCCATCTCCCAAAGACATGATCCATCCTAAAAACTGGTTGCTGATGGCGACGTTTACCGTTGTTTTGACATGCTGATCATCGACTTTTGAGATTGGAATATCTTTTCCGAAACGATCGATCAAAATGCCGATTTTTTCGTTTTCAGCCATAAGTGTAACTTGAGTTTCCTTGCCCCCAAACATTCCAAATAAGCTTTTGGTGTAGTGAGGCATGTCAAATTCCTTGAAATCCTCTTCTCCTTGCCTTCTTTTTTCGATCACGGATACATGAAGCATCTTGTCCACACGATAGTGTTTGATCTTTTTCTCCTGGTCATCATAGGCGACAAGATAATAGTTTTCATCGTCCCACATCAAGGCCCAGGGGCTGACCTGGTAAAAGGCACCATTTTTTCTTAAGGTCATTTCTTTGTGAATGTTCCACTGGAAATATTGGAATTCGATCTGGCATTCCTTACCGATGGCTTCGTGGATCTGGTCGACATTATAATATATGTTTTCGTTGATCGTTTTGACTCTTCCGGCAATCACGACTTGCCTTTGGAGTTTTTTTCCTTCGTAGATGCTTACCAGACTTTCCAGTTTTTTAATTAATTCCTTGGATTTTTTATCGGTGATAAATTTGGCAGACTGGACAGAGTCAACCAGCAGTTTTAGTTCAGGCAGTTCAAATTCACGGCTGCCAATATGATAGAAAAAGTTTTTCCCTTTCTTTTCGGCAATGATATCCATTCCGAATTCTCTTAATTCTTCAATATCTGTATAGAGTGTTTTCCGATCCGCATTGACGCCTTCCGTTTTCAGGTTTTCTATGATTTCGGCCATGGTCAGGCCATGTTCGTCATCGGTTTTTGATAGAAAAAGCTGTGCCAGGATCAGCATTTTCAATTTTTGATGTTCGCCTTTTCGTACTTTTGACATAAACCATCCCTTCTTTTATTTAGAATACCATAATTTTTTAGCCTTCTAAACGAATATTATCCTTTCGTGCATAAAATTGTCCTCTTATTCCAACTGGCTTGAGCGGTATTTAAAAAGCTGATTTTGTATAGATGCCAAAGGAGGAGAAACCGTGAACAAAAAGTTTATTAAACTCTCGGTCAAAGTGGAAAAAGAGGCATGGGACAAAATGTATCAAAAATATGGAGAAGAAGTCTATGCTCAAAATGAAAAAGATGAGTTTGTGTTAAAGGAGCCTATCTATAATGAAAAAGAACTCGTAGAACATGGAATCACTAAAAACAGGCGAAAGAAAGGCTTGGTCTCTGGAGAGCTATATGTGGATCTTTTAGGGCGGATCGTCTATGTCAAGGATAAACCGATTCATCTCTTGCCATCGGATTTTCAAGTCTTGATTGAATTGTTGGAGAAAGCCCAGAAAGTTGTTTTAAGAGAGACTTTAATGGCTGTTTTAGAGTCCCGGCATCAACAGATCATTCAGGACAATGCGGTGTCTGTACATATTCGGCGGCTTCGAAGAGACCTGGGCAGTGCCCACTGCATACGCACCATACATTTGTCTGGATATATGTGGACAAGGGAGGTAAAAGCGCTCTGGGAAGATGAAATCTAGTGATTTTAAGGCATGAAACGTTTGAAAATTACGCATGTGACAGATATAATAGAGTCCGTGTGGAGGAAATTTTATGTCAAATCGATTTGATTCAAAAGAAGTTTTTATCGAGCGTTATAAACAAGAAGTATCTGAAACATACGGAAGAGATTTTGAAGAAACATATCCAGCGGAGAGATATCAGGTTTTGGGAAAAATGATTCGCGATTATGTCGGAATCAACTGGAAAGAAACCAAAAATGCAATCAAGAAATCCGAAACGAAACAGTTATACTACTTTTCAATGGAATTCTTGATGGGAAGACTTTTCACAAGCAACCTTATGAACCTGGGAATCTATGACCTGGTCAAAGAAGGTCTGGAAGATCTGGGCATGGATATCAACGAAATGGAAGAAATGGAAAGCGATGCCGGATTAGGAAATGGCGGACTTGGCCGTTTGGCTGCCTGCTTTATGGATTCTTTAGCCTCTTTGAATCTGGCAGGGCATGGGAACTGTATCCGTTATCACTATGGATTGTTCAAACAAAAAATCGTAGATAATGAGCAGGTGGAACTTCCTGACTGCTGGTTAAAGAACGGTAATGTATGGGAAATCTGGAAACCGCAGCATGTTGTTCAGGTGGCTTTTGGCGGACAGCTGGATGCCTATATGGATTATAATGGAAAATTCCGTTCCAGCTACCGTCCGGATTTTGTGGTCCGGGCCGTGCCGTATGATGAACCGATCATCGGATATCATACAACGACAACCAACACTTTGCGTCTTTGGGATGCCGAAGTGGATGAAAACTGTGTTCAGGCCGGTGATTTAAATAAATATTTGAACGATGTTACTGCCATTACAGCCAATGTCTATCCGGACGATTCCACAGAAGAAGGAAAACAGCTGCGTTTAAAACAAGAGTATTTCTTTGTCTGTGCCGGTATCGACCAGATCATTCGCAGTCACTTGCGTGTATATCCGTCTTTGGATAACCTGGGAGATAAAGTTGCGATCCAGCTGAACGATACGCATCCTGTTTTGGTGATCCCGGAACTGATGCGGGTCTTACTAGACCACTATGATTATGAATGGGATCAGGCTTGGGATATCGTAACCAAGACAGTGGCTTATACAAACCATACCGTTATGTCGGAAGCCCTGGAAAAATGGCCGCAGGAAATGATGCGTACGCTGTTGCCAAGAACCTATATGATCATTGAGGAAATTGACCGCCGCTTTAAATATGAAGTGGATCATAAAGGAATGGGACACGTTTGGAGCAATGTGGCCATCTTAAAAGAAGGTCAGGTACATATGGCGCATCTTGCCATTGTGGGAAGCCACAGTGTAAACGGCGTTGCCAAACTTCATACCGAGATTTTGATTCACGATGTAATGAAAGATTTTGCCAGTCTTTATCCAGGACGTTTCAACAACAAAACCAACGGGATCACACATCGCCGCTGGCTGTTGTATTCCAACCCGCAGCTTGCCTCTCTTTTAGAGGATACGATTGGAGATTCGTTCAAGACCAATCCGGAAGATCTGGAAAAATTGAACGAATTTGTAGATGATCCAATCATTCAGAAACGCTTTATGCAGGTAAAACTGGAACGTAAGAAGATCTTAGCCGATTATGTGAAAAAGACATTGGATATCGATATCAATGTAAATTCCATCTTCGACTGCCAGGCAAAACGTCTTCATGCCTATAAACGTCAGCTTTTGAATATTTTCCATGTTATGCATCTGTACTTCAAGATGAAAGAGGAACCAGGATTCAGAATCTATCCTCGTACTTTCTTCTTCTCAGCCAAGGCCGCTGCCAGCTATGCGTTAGCTAAGGAGATCATCAAGCTGATCAATATGGTTGCGGAAAAAGTAAACAACGATCCGGAAACCAACCAGTATTTGAAAGTTGTCTTTATCCCGAACTATTCCGTTTCTGTTGCGGAGATCTTATTGAATGCCGCCGATGTCAGCGAACAGATCTCTACGGCAGGAAAAGAAGCCAGCGGAACTGGAAATATGAAGTATATGATGAACGGAGCCCTGACTTTAGGTACTCTGGATGGAGCCAACGTAGAAATCGTAGAACGTGTCGGATATGACAATGCGGAAATCTTTGGACTTCGTGTTGAAGATATCGAAGAAGTCAAGAGAGAAAATTCCTACAACGCATGGCATATCTATCATGAAAATTATCGTGTACGGCGCGTGATCGATTCTTTGAAGAACGGAACATGGTCATCCAATCCGGATGAATTCCAGCTGATCTACAATGATTTACTGTTGAGAAACGACGAGTTCTATGTATTGGCCGACTTTGATGCTTATGTATATGCACAAAGACAGGTAGAGGCTCGTTACCGTGATGAGTCCAGCTGGGCGCGTACAATGTTGATCAACATTGCCCAAAGCGGTTACTTCTCCAGCGATAGAACGATCAAAGAATATGCCGATCAAATCTGGGGATTAAGACCGATTCCTTTTAAGAAGTAAAATCGAACTGCTCATGAAGGGCAGTTCTTTTTTATGGTATAGTATAAGAGAAATGAGGAATGCTATGAAAAGAATACTATTGTTGGGAGCGACAGGATCCATTGGAACACAGACGTTGGATGTGATTTCTCAGCACCCGGATCTTTTTGAACTGGTGGGGGTATGTGCCGGAAATCAGTCGGCTTCGCTGAAAAAAATTGTGGAAGACTTTCCAACGATCAAAGTTGTGGGAATCGCCAAAGAAGATGATACGGAATTTGCCTGTGATCAGGTCTATCGCGGATCGGATAATATGATCCAGTGCATACAGAATTGCGATTACGATCTGCTGGTCAATGCCGTTGTGGGATTTCGAGGCTTGGAGCCCACTCTGGCATCTTTGAAAAAGGGAAAGGATGTTTGCCTGGCAAATAAAGAAAGTCTGGTCGCAGGTGGAGTGTTGGTTCGTAAGATGCTTCAGGAGACCCATACGCATTTATATCCGATCGATTCAGAACATTCTGCGATTTTTCAATGTCTTCAGGCGGGCAAACATGATGAAATCAAGCGTTTGATCATCACGGCTTCCGGCGGCAGCTTCCGCGATAAAAGCCGGGATCAGCTGAACACGGTGACGGTAAAAGAGGCATTGTCACATCCCAACTGGAATATGGGGAAACGGATCACGATCGACAGTGCGACCATGGTCAATAAAGGTTTTGAAGTCATTGAAGCGCATTTCCTTTTTGATCTTCCTTATGATAAGATCTCGACGGTACTTCATGCGCAAAGTTTGATTCATTCTATGGTGGAGTTCCAGGATCAGGCGATCATTGCGCAGCTGGGTTCGGCAGATATGCGTATGCCGATTCAATATGCCATGTGTTATCCAGATCGTCCTATCCTTCATGAACAACATCCTCTGGATATGACAGAAACCTTGACTTTGGATTTTAAAAAAATGGATTATGAGCGGTTTCCAATGTTGAAACTGGCCTATGAGGTGGGCCGAAAAGAAGGAAATCTGGGGGCTTGTTTTAACGGAGCGGATGAACAGGCGGTACTTCTTTTCCTGGAAGAGAAGATTTCTTTTACACAAATCGAAGAAAGTATTCAAAAGGCGGTAGAAGCTTGTGAATATATCAAAGATCCGAATCTTGCTGACTTAAAAGAAACCGACCGGAAAGCCCGTCAGTTTGTACGAAAATATTGGGGGCTGGAAATATAAATGTTTTTGGGGTAGAATATAATTTGGTTATGACTATGTTAGGAGTGATGGATCGATGAAAAAACGGATCGCATACGGTATTGCTTCAGCGGTGGCTTTGTCCTCTTTAGGAACGCCTGCGTGGATGGCATACGCTCAATCAGAAACAGTAACACCAGAAATGGAAGTACAGAAAGTAGAAATCAAAGAACCGCAGGATTTTGTCGATCTGTATTGCTCGTTGAAATTAGAAACAAAGGACGAACAAGGAAATATCCAAGTTTCGTATACCGTGATCCAAGCAGCGGACCGGGAAAATTATCTGCAGATCCTGGATGGAAAGAAAATCTATGATGAACTCGATGAAACGATGAAAGAGGAAATCAACAGCTTACTTTTCCATACGGAGATTGAACCAGAGAAATCCCTGGAAAAAAATTATGAGGATCTTTATGCCGAAGCTTTAGGCATCCAGGAACAAGTTCGAAAAGAAGAAGCGGAAAAACCGGAAACAGATACACCGGAAACAGAGAAACCGGAAACAGATGTGCCGGAGACAACAACGGAAACAGAAAAACCTAGTGAAGATGTTGTAGAAGAGCCAAAAGAAGAGGCATCGAAGGAAGAATCTACAACGCTTGATAAAGAAGAAACTGAGGAAGTGGAAACAAACAAAGAAGTTCAAAAACCAGTTGTGCAAACCGTTGAAGAAAAACCTGTAGCCATCTTGAATATAGAACCGACAGTTTCTGAAAAAGTGGAAGCACCAAAACCGGAGACTTCTGTTTTGATGGCAACTGTAAAGACAACGCCGGCAGAAAAAGTCGAAGAGACAGTAAAAGTACAGCCGGTTGTTCAGGAACAGAAAACGGCATTGAATCAAATGGATGGTGATGTTCAATCGTTTGTCAAAACGTATTTGACCGATGCCAATGGAAATCTGTATACCAGTGCCAATGCGTACAACTATCAGCAGATCCTTTCGGGAATGACAGCGTATACCAGCTTATCCACTGCCAAGGTATCGCAGTTGAATTCTTACCTGGTGGCCAATGGAAGTCAGCGCTACTTCTCTCTGGTTACACAGGCACAGAATATTGAAAATGGAAAAGTTTCCTTAACGCCAGGCAATCGTGTCCATACATCTACTTCCAGTGGATTTGGATTGTATGGAGCCTTGTTGACGCTTTCCGGAGTTGGCTTTGGATTCTTGTTTAAAAAATCAAAAGACAAAAAACAAAAGGTCGTTTCTTAAAACGATCTTTTTTCATATGAAAACTTTCTTTCTTTGTATATTAAATTTCTGTATAATATTATGGTAGATAGGAAGGCATGTGATAAAAAGATGGTAATCAAAGATTACAGTTTAAAAGATTTAACGACTGCCTATTTTCAAAAGAAGTCACAGCTTTATCGATCTGGCGGTTATAAAAATGCCAAGTATCTCAAAAGAAATGGAAAAGACTATCAAACCCATCTGTTTGGATTTTTAATGGATCTGAATATTTGTCTTTTGCCGGTATATATCTGGGTCATTGAATTTTTGTTGATATTGTGTGGAATCGTTCCACCGAATTTCTTTGACCTTCTTTTCTATATTATGTATGCGCTGCTGTTTCTGGTCAGTGTATTGTTGCTGCCGATTTTTTCAGCACGCTGCAAGGGACAGTCTTTTGGATATGTGTATACCGATTTGAAGCTGGTCAACCGGGATAAAAAAGAAGCGTCGGCCTTGAAAGTGATTTTTCGACAAATGGTCGGCTTTGGAATTCCGCTGATGGTCTTTGGTTTCTTTTTTGAGACCCTGGGAATTCTTCTGTGGTGGCTGATCAACGGTCTGGTGGTATTGATTACGCCTCATCAACAAACTTTGGTGGATTTGATTTTTGGGACGGTAACGGTTCGGGAACCTCAAACCGATATTCGTTTTGAAAGGCAGAATGAACCGGTTCGAAATGCGGAGATCTGTCCGATCGACCTGCATGTTCGCTCCAATTACAGTGATGATTCATCCAACGATGTAGAAGAGATCTTCAAGGAAGCTAAACAGCTTCAAATGGAGACGATTTCCATTACCGACCATAACTGCGCCAGAGCCAATGCGGCCGCTTCCCGTTTTGCCCCGCTGTATGGCATTCAGTATATTCCAGGCGTTGAAATCGATGCGCAGCATCGTTCCACGCGCCTTCGTGTGCTGGGGTACTATATCGACTGGTCTAATGAGATCTTTGATGATCTGGAAAGAGAATCCTTGATGCGTGAGAAAGAATTATCGATTGAACGTGTCAAACGATTTGAAAGATTGGCGGGTGTACGAATTGATGTGCAGGGAATCATGGAAAACTCACGATTCCAGACCATTACACCGACCGATATCACCAATATGGTTTTCAATAATGAAAAAGTTCGTAATTTACCGCTGGTAAAACCCTATGTGGATAAATACGAACCAAAAGAAGCGATGCTACGTTTTAGAAAAGATATTTTTGGTAAAGGCGCCCCTTGTTATGTTGAGGCAGATTATCCAAATGTCAAGGATATGATCGATGCGATCCATGAAGCGGGAGGCATTGCGATTTTGTCCAGCTGGCATTTAGACAGAGTCAGTGATGAGTTGATTGAAGAAGTCATGGCTTTGGGTATGGACGGCATCGAGTGCTTCAGTCCGGATATCCATGAAGATACGACCGCTGCTTGTATTCGCATTGCGCAGCAGCATAAAGCCTTTATTTCCTGCGGAAGTGACTATCATGGAAAGGTAAGGCCGAATCGTCATCTAGGTGTGACAAAATGTCCGCAAAAAGCATTGCCGCTGATTCGTATTTTTACTAAAGCCGCATAGAAATCTACTTGTTTTCAACCGCCGAGTATCGTATAATACAGGCATTCAAAGGCTGAGAAGAGAAGAGTACTGTTACTTAGATCCAAAGAGAGCAGCAAGCGGGTGTAAAGCTGTGTTCGAAAGGACAGGAAGATGGACTTGGAGCCGTTCTTTTGAATCGTTAAAAAGAAACGTTGCCGGCGTTAACGGATAATAAGGTGCATTTTATGCATAAACTAAGGTGGTACCACGAAGCTTTCGTCCTTGGATGAAAGCTTTTTTGTATGAGGAGGAACAAAAATGGAAAATAAAGGACCTTTTTATTTAACGACTGCGATTGCCTATACATCAGGGCGTCCCCACATCGGAAATACATATGAAATTATACTAAGCGATGCGATCGCGCGCTTTAAAAGAGCACAGGGGTATGACGTGTTCTTTCAGACGGGAACCGATGAACATGGGATCAAAATTGAAGAAAAAGCGAAAGAGGCCGGGGTTTCCTGCCAGGAATTTGTCGATGAGATCTCGCAGAAGATTCGCTCAAACTGGGATCTTATGAATACAAGTTATGACTACTTTATCCGTACAACGGACAAAGATCATATGAAACGCGTTCAAAAGATCTTTAGAAAGCTCTATGAACAAGGCGATATTTATAAAGGTGTCTATGAAGGATGGTATTGTACACCCTGCGAATCTTTTTGGACAGAATCACAGCTGGTCGATGGAAAATGTCCAGACTGCGGCCGTCCGGTCCAAAAGGCAAAAGAAGAAGCTTATTTCTTGAATCTTCAAAAATATGCCGATCGTTTGATTCAGTACATTGAAGAACATCCGGATTTTATTCAGCCGGAATCCCGCAAAAATGAAATGTTGAACAATTTCCTGCGCCCGGGACTTCAGGACCTGTGTGTTTCCCGTACTTCATTTAAGTGGGGCGTTCCTGTTGATTTTGACGAAGGACATATCGTGTATGTATGGATCGATGCGCTTTCCAACTATATCACTTCATTAGGCTATGAGGCCGATGGTGAAAGCGGCGAAATGTATAAGAAGTATTGGCCGGCAACACATATCATCGGAAAAGATATTTTACGATTCCATACGATCTACTGGCCTATTATTTTGATGGCTTTAGGAGAACCACTTCCAAAGAAAGTTTTTGGACATCCATGGCTTTTGATCGGGGATGGCAAGATGTCTAAATCCAAAGGCAACGTGATCTATGCCGAAGATCTGGTCCGCCATTTTGGTGTGGATGCCGTTCGTTATTATTGTCTTCATGAAATGCCGTTTGCCCAGGATGGAACGATTACCTGGGAACTGGTCGTAGAAAGAGTCAATTCCGACCTGGCCAATATTTTAGGAAATCTGGTGTCACGTACGATCGCCATGTCCAATAAGTATTTTGGAGGAAAAGTTTTAAATCCGGGGGTTTGTGAAGAAGTGGATCTGGATCTAAAGGAAACAGCGATGAGCACGCTTCCAAAAGTAGAGGCAAAAATGGAAGAACTTCGTGTAGGTGATGCCTTAGATGAGATCTTTACTTTGCTTCGCCGTTCTAATAAGTACATTGACCAAACCATGCCGTGGGCCCTTGCCAAGGAAGAAGATAAAAAAGATCGTCTGGCAACGGTCTTATACAATCTTTTAGAATCCATTCGTATCAGTGCAGTGCTCTTAAAGAGCTTCTTGCCGGAAACGGCCGATACGATCCTGAATTATCTGCATACGGAAAAACGTGATTTTGATTCTCTTCAGGAATTTGGACAGTTAGAGACGGATATCGTTGTAGAGGCAAAACCGAAAGCTCTTTTTGCCCGTATCGATGAACAAAAATTTATGGAAGAGCTCAATAAAGAGCTGGAAGCACAAAAAGCACCAAAGAAGAAAGAATCCAAAGAAGAGATCACCATTGATGATTTTGGCAAAGTGGAATTAAAGGTAGGAACCATCGTTCAATGTGAAAAACATCCTAAGGCTGATCGCTTGCTTGTGGAACAGGTCGACATGGGTGATGAGATCCGCCAGATCGTCAGCGGCATTGCCGGAACGTATAAGCCGGAAGAATTGATTGGTAAACAAGTGGTTGTCGTGACCAACTTAAAACCAGTTAAACTTCGCGGCGTCGACAGTAACGGAATGATCCTGTGCGCAGCGGGTGAAGAGGGGTTGTCTGTTGTGTCTCCTGAAAAAGAGATGCCTAATGGAACTGAAGTCCGTTAATGACCGATAAACAAAAAGCTCTGTTTCGGCAGCTTCAGGTCGTTGTTTTGGGTCTTGTGATCGGTGTGGGAGGTTTGATTGCCGATTATACGCCTTTTGTCATCATAGGAATCTGTGTATTTATTTTTGGAACGATTCGATGTTGTTTCTTTTGGAAGCTGTTGAAGAAAATCGAGGATGAGGATATAGAATAGTCTATATCCTTTTTTCATGATATATTTAGACCATGAAAAACTTTATAAAAGAATTTAGCCAGGGGTTGTATGATGCCCTTGAAAAAAGCGATTCTCCCAATTGTTTCAGCTTGGAGGAAATCGAAACCTTTGCCTGGGACTTGTTCCGTTCTTTTATCAATAAAACGGCTGTTTTTATGGGGATCTTTATTGTTTCGGCTTATTTTTTCATGCAAGGGAAATCGGTTTCCCAGTGGCTGGTAACGGCCATCATCTTTTGGGTGGCTTGGCTTTTATCGACCAGTGTCGTACTGAGGTTTTATAAAGAATGGAATTTGCGGAAAAAATAAAGCTTTGGGTTGTAAATGAAAAATCTTTGTGCTTAAATAGTAATGCATTATCAAGAGTTGGGGAAGAGAGTTAGCTCTATGATCCCATGCCAACCTGATATCTGCCGATATTAAGGTGGCCCTGCTAACGACGATAAGAAGTATAGAGCTTGATACATACTTCTTAGGAAGTATGTTTTTTTATGGAGGATTTTATGAGAAATTACATTTTTACCAGTGAGAGTGTGACCGAAGGCCATCCAGATAAGATCTGTGATCAGATTGCCGACCGCATCGTTGACGCGGCTTTGGAACAAGATCCGTATTCCAATATGGCTGTAGAATGTACCATCAAAGATGATTTTGTTCTGATTTATGGGGAAGCCAATACCAAGGCAACTATTGACTATGAAAGAATCGCTCTGGATGAAATCAAGCGTATCGGCTATACGGAAGACTATAAAGTGCATATCGTTGTCAACGAACAGTCTCCAGAGATCCACAATGCGGTAAACCGCGATGAGATCTGTGCGGGTGACCAGGGAATCATGTTTGGATATGCCTGTGACGAAAGCCGAGAATATATGCCTCTTTCTATTTATTATGCACATAAACTGGCTCGTCAGTTGACAAAAGTGCGCCGCCAGAACCCACTGCTTAAACCCGATGGAAAAACACAGGTTTCGGTAGAATATGAAAACGATGAGATCAAACGGATCGACACGATCGTCGTTTCGACACAGCACGATGCCAAGGCAACCCAGGAAGAAATTCGCGAATTGATCATGAACGAGGTCATCAAGCCAAGCATCAATGAAAAGTTTTTGGATGAAAATACGAAATACTTCATCAATCCAAGCGGAAGCTTTGTCGTAGGCGGTTCTTTTGGGGATTCTGGAACGACAGGACGAAAAATCGTTTGCGATACATACGGCGGAAGAGGCCGCATTGGGGGAGGATGTTTTTCCAGTAAAGATCCTACCAAGGTTGACCGCAGTGCCGCCTATTATTGCCGGTATGTTGCCAAAAGCCTGGTCGCCAATAAACTAGCAAGACGGGCAGAAGTTCAAGTCAGCTATGCGATTGGAAAAGCAGAACCGATCTCGCTGTGTGTGGATACCTTTGGAACTGGAATCATGGAAGATGAGAAACTCTTGGAAGTGATCGAGAAAAACTTTAATTTTGATGTCAATAACATCATTCAGGAACTGGATCTGCGCAAACCGATCTATCATAAAACAAGCTGTTATGGACATTTTGGGGATCCGCAGTTCACCTGGGAAAAAATCAAGAAGTTGGAGTATTAGAAGCATAAAAGTGCTTCTTTTTTATATAAAAAAAGGCGGATCTCCGCCTAGTAGCTTTCTAAGTCATCAGGGAACGTGACATGATTTAGCTGATCAAAATCCTGGATCTGACAGGAAATGGTAAAGTCGATGTCCTCGGAAGCGGAATCGATATTCTGAACTCCCTGGATGTGCAGGGAAAAGTAAGTCAGAATATCCTCTTGTATCGTTGCCTTCAGGGTGGCAGAGTCAATGGATACAGAACCATAAGAATCTAAAAGCGTTGAAAAGATTTGATTGTCTAATTCAAAAGTATAGTCATTATCTTTGTGCGAACTTGATTGCACAAGCTGTGTTAATTCCTCGTCAGTAAAATTCATGAATGGATCGTATACCGATATCTTCTGGTCTTTCTCTATGCCCAGATTGGATAGAATGCTTTGCGATTTTGTCCCCATGGAATTCAAGTAGGTCTTGCCTTCTTTGATATAGAAATTGAGAAAGTCTTCCTGACGGTTTTCGCCGGCTTTTAAATCGGTTGTCAGCGCGAGTTCCAGATTTCCGGTTTGGCAAAGCTGCATATGGATGGAAATGGAGGAATCGTCCATTTCAGGCATGCTGAGAGTTCCTTCGATAGTGGCTGAATCCGCATCTAAGGTATTATGAAAAGCTTGAAAGAAGGTTAGGATATCGTCTTCGTTTTTGGAGTTGCATCCGCTTAGGCAAACGCAAAGACAGATAAAACACAAAAGTGATATAATTTTTTTCATAGAGAACCTCCTGTTTTAGTATTTTATAAGGTTTTCTAAGGGAAGTCAAAAAAGGAGAACCATATGATTTTGGTATATTTTAAAGAAGGATCGAAGAATAAAAACATCGTGGAACAACTTTTAAAGGAATATGGTGAAGAATTTAAAGAAGTTGGAGACAATCATCTGGAACAAACCCTGGTTCAGGTTTTTTCAAATCAGGATGAAGCGGTGTCCAATCAGAAATATGAGGACTTTTTGTTTCTGGACACGATGAAACCGGAAACGATCCAGCAATTTGCCAGGGAATTAAATCAAAAGGGAGTTCATATAGGAAGAGTGGCCGTTCGGACGGAAAACAATGTGTCATGGAAACTTGGAGATTTAATGGAGGAAGTGGATCAGGAATTTCGGTATTTTCTGTTACGGGATCGGCTTTATGAACTGGTATCACATCCGGATAAAGAAAGATTGGAAAAGGATCCGTCGTATTTGAAGTTGATGTCCAGCATATATGCTCTGATCGAAGATCCAAAGACGCCCTATGAAGACCTAAAAAGAGCTTTGGTGATATTAACTGAAAAAAAATAAAATTATTTTAAAAAAAATGCTTGCGCCAAATGCGCTGCCATGCTAATATAAGTGAGCACTTGTCAAAGGACAAGTTTCATATACATGGCGCGTTGGAGAAACGGTTAACTCACATGCCTTTCACGCATGCATTCACGGGTTCGAATCCCGTACGCGT
>NZ_CALVGO010000031.1 GCF_944327125.1 uncultured Faecalicoccus sp. | reverse complement strand
CTTTTTAAAAGTATTGTGTTGTCCTTTATTCATTGAAGCATAGATTCTTCTTCAGAATTTAGAATTTATAAAACATAGGGTAAAAATAAATGTATAATATCTCTATAAATCAGAATTTAAGGAGATCAATTTATGAACGGAGTAATCCTATATCAATCAAAATACGGCGCTACAAAAAGATACGCTGAATGGCTGTCCGAGGAAACCGGGTTTCAGTGTATAGAAACAAAAAAAGCTGATATTAATGAAATTATTACATATGATCCTATTATTTTAGGCGGAGGAATATATGCTTCCGGTATTGCCGGCTTGCCTTTTCTAAAAAAGAATATCAATAAATTGACAGACAAAAAGATTATTGTATTTTGTTGCGGTGCATCTCCATATGAAGAAAATACATTTCAGCAAATCAAAGCGCATAACATGAAAGATAATTTATCTGATATTCCAGTCTTTTACTGTCGCGGCGCATGGGATATGGACGCAATGTCTTTCAAAGATAGAATATTATGCAACTTACTTAGAAAGGCTGTTGCAAAAAAAGATCCATCTGATTACGAAATATGGGAAAAGGCATTAATGGCAGCCGGAGACAGCAGCTGCGACTGGACTGACAAGAAATACATTGAACCAATACTTGAATGTATTAAGCGATAAACACCTGTTTGTTAAGCAGGCAAATCCTAATTTAACAATTTCATATCCAGTATTATACAAAGCGGTCAGTCTTTATGATTGGTCGCTTTTCAATATCTGGAAAGTACTGTTTTCATCCAATATAAGCGTAAAGTTGAATTATGTCAGAGTCAACAATATGTACCTCTATCTCCCTTTGTTTTCAGTATAGAAGGGTCAAGCCCCTAAAACTTGTTTGATGAAAAAGAGGATCGTTTCTACGGCATGATCCATTCCCGTTTTTGATAAGTTGATGCACAGGTCATAATTCTTTGCTTCGGACCAGTTTTGATCGGTGTTGAAGTTATAGTACGCACCGCGGGATTTATCCATTTCTTTGATTTTCTTTTTGGCTTCTTTTTCACGGATGCCATCTCTTTCCATCACATGGCGGATTCGGTCATGTTCATCTGCGCAGATAAAGATGCGGACAAGTTTCTTTTTATCTTTGAGAATATAGTCGGCACAGCGTCCAACGATCACACAGTCTTCATTTTCGGCAAGATGAAGAATCGTGTCTCTTTGAGCCTGGTAGGCTAAAAACTCCGTGGAAATGGTCTGATCCTGCCACAAAAAACTTGTGGGACCGGATAAAAGAGAATAGAAAAATGGGCTGGCCTGTCTTTCGTCCATGGTTTCAAGAAACGCGGCACTGAGTCCACTTTCTTTTGAGGCCTTTAATAAAAGCTCTTTATCGTAATAAGAAAAACCAAGTCTTTTCGCGAGTTCTTTGGCAATCTGCCGTCCCCGGCTTCCAAACTGCCGGCCTATGGTTATGGTTGTGTGTTCCATGGTTTATCCCTCTTTCTACTATCTATATTGTACAATGGAAAAACTTTTTTCAAAAGAGAACTTCTAATTTCGATGATTCGGTTGTGCTATAATAAAAATATAGGAGCAGTTTTTATGGTTTATAAAGAACAGATTTATATCACACCTTTTCAGCTTTACCGCACTTTGCATATTTATCTTCCTTCAGATTACAAGGAATCTCAGGAAAAATATCCAGTGATGTATATGTTCGACGGGCATAATTTGTTTCATGACGAAGAAGCCACATATGGCAAATCCTGGGGCCTTCAAAAATTTCTGGATTCCTATTCGAAGCCTTTTATCATTGTGGGAATTGAGTGCAATCATGAAGGAAATGAAAGACTGAATGAGTTTAGCCCTTATACTTTTTCATCCCCTTTATTGGGAAATGTCTATGGAAAAGGCGATCAGCTCATGGACTGGCTGGTTCATGAATTGAAGCCATGGATCGATCGGCGTCTTCGTACGATGCCTTTTAGAGAGTGCACCGGTATAGCAGGGAGCAGTATGGGCGGTTTGATGGCTTTGTATGGGGTCCTTCATTACAATACGATTTTTTCAAAAGCCGCCTGTTTATCCAGTGCTATCTTTGGATGTAAGGAAAAAGTGTTTGCGGAACTGCAGAATGCTTCTTTAAGCCCGGACACCCGAATCTATTTGAGTCTGGGAACGAAGGAGACTTCGCAAACGGTTTATCTGAATCAAAATATAGAGGATATGCAGTTTTTTACAGAATTGCTTGTAAAAAAGGGTGTCAGCGCTTATTTTCATCTGGCCCATGGAGGGCACCATAATGAAGCCAGCTGGGAAAAAGAGAATCCTTTGTACTTTGATTATCTGTGGCGTCAGTAACTTGTCCAATTTGGGCAAGTTTTTTTCTATAGATGATGGTATAATATGGTTTGTGAAAGAAGAATGAGACATGAATAAAAATATACTAAGAGGTTTAAAAGTTATTGTATTGATATTGTTCGTATTTGTTTTTGTCAGCGTGTACAACGTTCCGCAGGACAGTACGAAAAAATTTGAAGAGGTTCTTTCGCAAACACAGAAAGACCTTGACCTTTCTGTTATGGTACAGCAGGATAACCAGATGATTCGTCGCAATCTGGGATTGGATCCGGAATCTTATGAACAGATTGTTTATTATAAGATCGATGATGTGATGCAGGCCAATGAATATGTGCTGGTACAGTTTAAGGACCATTCTCAACAGAAACCTTTTGAAGAATCGATCCAGAAACGAATTGATGACCAGATCAATTTATATGAAGGCTATGCACCAGACCAGGTTCAGCTTTTAGATAAAGCGGTTGTCAATGTTCAGGCCAATTATGCGCTGTATGCCGTTGACACCAATGCTTCTTCTCTGGAAGCCCAGTTTTTATCCAGTTTATAGAAAGGGGATACCATGGTATTTAACAGTTTGATCTTTGTGTTTTGTTTTTTGCCGGTTTCGGTATTCCTGTATTGGATCGTACCCGGCAGCTTTGTAAAGAACGTTGTTCTTTTTGTTTTGAGTTTGTTGTTTTATGCGTGGAATGAACCGTTCTATCTGATTTTATTGTTGCTTAACATCGCATGGAACTATTTGAGTGCTTTGGAACTTGGACAAGAAGAAGATGAGAAGAAAAGAAAGATCGTATTTTGGATCACGATCGCCGTCAATTTATTGTTGCTGGGAGCCTTTAAATATACCAACTTCCTGTTGGGTATTTTCGGGATCGCCGCATTTGATGTTTCTTTACCGGTAGGCTTGTCGTTCTTTACGTTCAGCGCCATTTCGTATATAGCGGATGTCTATAAAGGAACCAGCCCGGCCCAGAAAAATCCATTGGATCTGGGATTGTATATCGCATTTTTTGGAAAGATCACCAGCGGACCGATTGCCTTTTACCATGATATGGAAAATCAGCTGGCTTACCGGCCTTTATCAAAAGAACTTTTCTTTTCTGGGGTTTGCCTGTTTGCCAAGGGGCTGATCAAAAAAGTTTTGCTGGCGGATCAGTTTGCTTTGGTGTTCAGTGCTCTTTCCGCTAACACCAGCATGTTAGGGGCCTGGATCTATGCCATCAGCTATATGCTGGAGATCTATTTTGATTTCAGCGGGTACAGTGACATGGCCATTGGAATTGGTCGGATGTTTGGTTTTACCATGAAACCGAACTTTGATCATCCGTATTCGGCCATCAGCGTACAGGATTTCTGGCGCCGTTGGCATATTAGTTTATCCAGCTGGTTCAGGGACTATGTTTATATTCCCCTGGGAGGAAACCGGCACGATTATGTTCGCAACATTTTGATCGTGTGGTTTTTGACAGGATTATGGCATGGCGCCAACTGGACGTTCATTCTTTGGGGATTATATTATGGCGGTATTCTTTTGCTGGAAAAGTTTGTGCTGAAACCGTATCTTCAAACTCTTCCTAAGATTATTTGCCATCTTTATACATTAGTATTGGTTTTGATTGGCTGGGTCTTCTTCTTCAGCCCGGGTATTTTAGAAGCATTTTCTACTTTGGGACGTATGATCAATGTGGTCCATCCTATGGATTCTCAGGTCTTATTTGTACTTTTTGGCAATTTACCGCTCTTTATTCTGGGAGTGCTGTTCTCAGGAACGCTGTACGATAGGGTTTTCCATCTTTTTATGGATCGATCCCCGAAAAGAGCTTCTGCGATCTATACCTTCCTGTATGTACTTTTCTTTGTCGTTTGTATTGCCTTTATGGTAGGTAGTACTTACCAGAGTTTCTTGTACTTTGCGTTCTAGCTAGGAGATGAAAGAATGAAAAAACCAATGATACGATTTAATAAGCGTTTAACTCAGATTCTGGCGTTGATCGTGAGTGTCTTCTGTGTTTTGAATCTGGTCATTCCCGATTCGGATAAGTCCGCGGTGGAAAACCGTTCTCTGCAGAAATTCCCTTCGCTTTCGGCTTCCAGTCTGAAAGACGGAGAATTTTTCAGTGAACTCAACAGCTGGTATTCGGATCAGTTTCTGGGCCGGGATCAGTTTATGCAGTTAAAGTATGCCGTCAATAAACTTACGGGCACAAAGCAGATCAATGATGTTTTTTTGGGGAAAGGTGTATTGATTGAAGATGTCAGTGAAGTAAATACGGAACAAAAAGAACGGAACATAGCCGCCATCAATACGTTCTGTACTTCCAGCGGCGTGCCGAGTTATTTTCTTTTGGCACCCAATGCCGTTAGTATTCAGAAAGATAAACTGCCTGCTTTTGCGACAGTCAAGGATCAAAATCAACAGATCGATGATTATTATGCCAAACTGGATCCATCGATTCAGAAAGTGGATGTACGTAAAACACTGGAAAAGCACAAAGAGGAATACTTGTACTATAAAACTGATCATCACTGGACCTCGCTTGCTGCCTTTTATTCCTTCCAGGATCTGGCGTCAATGATGGGTTTGGGAGAAGTTTCTAAAGACAACTACAACATCTATCCTGTCACGACAAGTTTTGAAGGCACTCTTGCCGGCAAGGTGGGAAGTGTATTGTTAAAGGATCAAATCGATATTTACGTTCCCAAAGACAATGATGAATATATTATGAGTGATCTGACCAACGCAACGACATCACGCTCGATTTATTCTTCCAAAGCTTTGGAAACTCGGGATCAGTATACTGTATTTTTGGGCGGAAACTCCGGAAGGATCACTTTGGAGATGAATAATAACAGCGATCGTCATCTTTTGCTGATCAAGGATTCTTATGCCAATACGATGATCCAGTTTTTGATCCCGTATTTTAGAACGATCGATATTATCGACCCGCGTTATTACTATGAAGATGTCTCCAATTTGCTGGAAACACAGTTGATCACGGATGTTTTGTTTTTGTATAATTCGAACACTTTGATGCAGGATACCTCCATGGCAGACTGTCTGAGTGTAGAAGCAGAATAAAGCTTGGAAAATTTCCAGGCTTTTTTTCTCTGACAGAATAAAAAAAGGGAGTATAATAGCTCAGGGAGAAAATCATGAAAAATACACGACAAATCGATATGGTCCAGGGACCTATCTTTAGAAAATTGATCTTTTTTTCAATTCCTGTGATATTGTCTGGGATCCTTCAGCTGTTGTTCAATGCCGCCGATGTGATCGTTGTCGGCCGTTTTAGCGGAAGCGAAGCACTGGCGGCAGTGGGTTCGACATCCAGTTTGATCAATCTTTTGATCAACCTTTTTTTAGGGATCTCCATAGGAGCCAATGTCCTAGTGGGACAATATATCGGCGCCCGGGATATCGAAAACTGTCAAAAAACGGTCCATACCGGCATATTGTTTGCCCTTTTTGGCGGCCTGGCAATGGGGATTTTTGGCTTTTTGATGGCACCGGTCCTGTTGACCTGGATGGCCACGCCACCCAATGTATTGCCTTTGTCAACGACCTACATGCAGATCTATTTTATTGGGCTTCCGGCTTTGTTGGTCTATGATTTTGGCGCGGCTTTACTAAGAGCCATCGGAGATACCAAACGGCCGTTATATTTTTTACTGATTTCCGGGATCATCAATGTCTGTTTGAATTTGTTCTTTGTTCTAGGATTCAATATGGGGGTTGCCGGGGTTGCGATTGCGACAATCATTTCCGAATTTATCAGTGCGCTGCTGGTGTTGATTTGTCTTCATAATACCGAGGGGCCCATTCAGTTTCAGAAGAAAAATCTGCACTTTTCTTTAGAAAAAGGAATCAAGATGGTCAAGATCGGTGTGCCGGCAGGCGTACAGGGAATGCTTTTTAGTATTTCCAATGTTTTGATCCAATCCTCTGTCAACGGCTTTGGATCCACGGTCATGGCCGGGAATACCGCCAGCCTGAACATTGAAAACTTTGTCTATATTTCCATGAATGCCATCTATCAGACGGCATTGAGTTTTACTTCGCAGAATATGGGCGCCAAACAATATAAACGAATCGATAAGATCTTGTTTGAATGTTTGTGCCTGGTCGTTATCGTTGGTTTGGTGCTTGGCTGGGGAGCGTATCTAGGCGGAGATTGGCTGCTTCATATTTATTCTGGCGAACCAGAAGTAATCAAGATTGGCCTGATCCGATTATCGATCATATGCACGACTTATTTTACTTGCGGAATCATGGATGTTTTGGTAGGAAGCCTTCGCGGAATGGGATATTCGATTCTCCCAATGTTTGTTTCTATGATGGGAGTGTGTGCTTTTCGTGTGCTATGGATCTTTACGATCTTTCAAATGCATAAAGAGTTGTTTGTCTTGTATATTTCTTATCCCATCTCGTGGATCTTGACGATTGCCGTTGATGTGGTTTGTTATGTTATGATTCGAAAACATCTTGCACGTAAAAACGGATAGAATCTCTTCAGGGATATCTTGACAATCAAAAGAAATTATATTAAAAAGAACTAGAAATGATTTGATACATAAAGATAAAGGAAGAAGACGTATGAAAAAATATCAGGCGATTCTTTTTGATCTGGATGGAACTTTGCTTCCGATGGATCAGGAAGAATTTGTGAAAACTTACTTTGGATTGTTGGTAAAAAAAGTAGCCCCGTTGGGCTATGAGCCAAAGAAACTGGTTGATTCGATATGGAAAGGGACATATGCGATGGTTCAGAACAACGGTCATTGTAATAATTATGATCGATTCTGGGAAGTCTTCGGTTCCATATACGGGCAAGAAAAATTGAAGGATCGTCCGTTGTTTGACGAATTCTATAGACAAGAATTTCAAATGGCCAGGGCTGCCTGCGGTTTTGACCCGCTTTCCAAACAGGTGGTAAAAAAAGCCAAAGAACTCGGGCCTTTGATCCTGGCTACAAATCCCATCTTTCCTCAGGTGGCAACGTATTCTCGGATTCGATGGGCGGGATTAGATCCCGACGATTTTACTTTTATCACGACGTATGAAAATTCTTCGTATTGTAAACCCAATGTGGAATACTATCGGGAAATCGTAGAGAAAATGAATCTGGATCCGCACCAGTGTTTAATGATCGGAAACGATGTGGAAGAAGATATGGTTTCTGCCAACCTGGGGATGGATTCCTATTTAGTGACCAATTGTTTGATCAACTCAAAAAATAAAGATCTCTCAAATTATCAAAAAGGATCTATGAATGATCTTTTAAATCTGTTCCAATAAAAAAAGCCTTTCGGCTTTTTTTTACAAGATTTGGATGTTGTGTTTTAAACATTCTTCGATCATGTCTTTAGGCCATATGCTGGCTTGGACCTCGCCAATATGCGCCTTTTTCAATAGAAGCATGCATAGACGGGATTGACCAATACCGCCGCCGATCGTATAAGGAAGACGTCTTTCCAATACGGCTTTATGGAATGGATATTTCAGGCGGTCTTCTTTTCCTTCTTTTTTCAACTGCTCAATCAGACTGTTTTCATCGACACGGATCCCCATGCTGGAGATTTCCAAAGCAGCCTGCAAAGGTTCGTACCAGAATAGAATGTCGCCGTTCAGTTCCCAGTCATCATAGTCCGGGGCCCGGCCATCATGCTTTTGACCGTTGGAGAGCTTATCTCCTATTTTCATGATGAATACGCATCCCAGTTTCTTGGCGATGGCATTTTCTCTTTCCTTGGCGCCAAGATTTGGATAAAGGTCCAGCAGTTCCTGCGTAGTGATAAAGTGAATTTGATCCGGCAGGTGGTTGACCGCATTTGGATATTTATACCAAACTTCGTGTTCCATATGCTTGATGACTTTAAAAATGGTACGTACGTGCTGTTTTAATACATTTTCAGTACGTTCATCTTTAGAGATGATCTTTTCCCAGTCCCACTGATCAACATAGGCTGAGTGGATATTGTCGAGGTCTTCGTCTTTGCGGATGGCATTCATATTGGTATAAAGGCCTTCATGAAGCTGAAATCCATATTGTTTCAGGGCAAAGCGTTTCCATTTTGCCAGGGAATGAACGACCTCAATGCGTTCTCCATCAATTTCTTTCATCGTAAAATGAACGGGTTCCTCAATGCCGTTTAGATCGTCATTTAAACCGGAACTTCTTTCAACGAACAAAGGGGCAGAGATTCTTAACAGATTCATCTCTTTGCCAAATTCGTATTGAAAGGTATCACGAATATATTTGATGGCTTCCTGTGTCTGACGAACGCTGAGCACAGGGTTGTAATCTTCGGGAATAATTAATTTCATAGGGGCTCTCCTTAAAATATGAACTATTATATCATACCAAATGAAAAAAAATATAAAAAGTTTCATTGTGTTACATTGACTTACATCTTTTGAAAGTCTACAATTAGACATATAGTTTACAATTTGGAGGAAGAGATTATGAATAAGTTATTGAAACTGGGTCTTGCTTCTGTAACGGCGCTTTCATTGGTGGCGTGTTCAGGGACAGGGGCATCCGATGATTCAACGAAGATTGGAATCATTCAGCTGGCAGAGCATCCAGCTTTAGACCAGGCTTATGAAGGTTTTATGGATGGACTGGAAGAAGCCGGATTTACGGAAGAGAATACGGTTTTTGATTACCAGAACGCTTCGAACGATCAGTCAAACTGTAAGACGATCGCCGATAAATTTGTCAATGATGGCGACGATTTGATCTACGCCATCGCAACACCGGCCGCGCAAAGTGTGGCTCAGGCAACCAGCGACATCCCTATCCTTGTGAATGCGGTTACTGATCCGGCCGCTTCCGGTATTGTAAAAGACAATGAAGCACCTGGCGGGAATGTGACAGGGGTCAGTGACTTAACACCGGTTGAAGAACAAATCGATCTTTTACAGCAGTTATTGCCGGATGCCAAAAAGGTAGCGGTGATGTACTGCAGCAGTGAAGATAACTCAAAGATCCAGGCTGAAATGGCAGAAAAAGCTTTGGATGAAGCCGGAATCGAATGGGAAGAAGCAACTGTAGCGGATTCCAGCTCGATTCAGCAGGTGACGGAATCATTGATTGGAAAAGTCGATGCGATCTATATTCCAACCGATAACTTACTGGCGGAAGGAATGTCAGCCGTTGCCCAGGTAGCCAATGCCAACGGCATCCCTTGTATCGTTGGGGAAAGCGGCATGGTGACCAATGGCGGATTGGCAACTTATGGAATCGATTATCATAAATTAGGAGAAATGGCAGCCCAACAGGCGGTTTCGATCTTAAAAGATGGCAAATCACCAGCCGATATGCCAATCGAATATTTAAGTGCGGAAGATTGTGTTTTAACGATCAACAAAACGGTTGCGGAAGAATTAGGCATTACGATCCCTGAGGATCTGGCCGATGCCGAAATGGTAGAAACGGCTTCATAAGATCATGGGAATCGTTTTAGCTATGCAGGGGGCCTTAAGCCAGGGAATTCTCTGGGGACTGATGGCCCTGGGTGTATATATCACCTTCCGACTTTTAGATATTGCCGATTTGACAGTGGATGGTTCCTTTGCGACCGGAGGGGCTGTCTGTGCTGTTTGTTTGGTCAATGGAGTTAACCCGATCCTTGCTTTGATCTTAAGTACGATCGCCGGATTTATTGCCGGCTGGATCACGGGGGTTCTCCATACCAAATGTCAGATTCCTGCCATTCTTGCCGGGATCTTGACGCAAATCGGATTGTATTCGATCAATCTGCGAATCATGGGACGCTCCAATACGCCGTTATTGCAGTATGATAATGTCTTCTCACAGCTTGAGGAGTTAACGGGTCTGTCCTCTAACTGGGTCGTTTTGATCATTGGCTTGATCGTGACGATTTTAGTGATTGTCGCTTTATACTGGTATTTCGGAACAGAAATTGGTTCCAGTATTCGGGCCACAGGAAACAACGAACAGATGGTTCGCGCTTTAGGCGTCAACACCAATGTCACCAAGACATTGGGCTTGATGATCTCAAATGGTTTGATTGCCCTTTCTGGGGCTTTGGTGACCCAGCAGCAGGGCTATGCGGATGTCCGCATGGGGATTGGCGCCATCGTGATCGGCTTAGCTTCCATCGTGATTGGAGAAGTGATCTTTGGACACAAGGGAGCCTTTGGTACCCGTCTTACTTCCATCGTGGTAGGATCGGTCATTTATCGAATCATTGTGGCCGTGGTCTTGCAGATGGGACTGAATACCGACGACTTAAAACTTCTGACGGCTATTTTAGTGGCGATTGCCTTGACAGTGCCAATCGTCATGAATAAACAAAAACAGCTTTCGATGTATAAAAAGCTGACCGGAAAGGAGAAGTAAGCATGTTACAAATCAAGAATGTGTCGAAAACTTTCAATCCGGGAACAGTGAACGAAAAAAAGGCACTGGATCGTTTAAATCTTCATGTGGAAGAAGGCGATTTTATTACCATCATCGGAGGGAATGGAGCGGGCAAAAGTACATTGATGAACATGGTTGCCGGCGTGTATCCTATCGATTGTGGAACTATCTATCTGGATGGGAAAAATATTTCCCTGCAGGCCGAATACCAGAGAGCGCAGATGATAGGTCGGGTGTTCCAGGATCCCATGTTGGGAACCGCGGCCGATATGGCGATCCAGGAAAATTTGGCAATGGCCAATCGCCGGGGCAAAAAACGAGGTTTAAAATGGGGGATCACACCTAAGGAAAAGGAGATTTTCCATGAACAGCTCAAACGTCTGGGGCTTGGTTTGGAAGATCGTATGACTTCCAAGGTAGGTCTGTTGTCCGGGGGACAGCGTCAAGCTTTGACTTTGTTGATGGCGACTTTGATCAAACCAAAATTATTGCTTCTGGATGAACATACAGCGGCTTTGGATCCGCGGACCGCTAAAAAGGTGCTGGATCTGACCAATGAGATCGTCAACGAACAAAACCTTACCACGCTGATGGTTACGCACAATATGCAGGATGCCATTCATATCGGGAATCGTTTGATCATGATGCATGAAGGAAAAATCATCTATGATGTTAAGGGAGAAGAAAAGAAACAGCTCAAAGTTTCGGATCTTCTAAAGAAATTTGAAGAAGCCAGCGGTGAAGAATTTGCCAATGACAGAATGATGTTAGGATAAAGGAGGGATCGCCATGGAGATTCGTTTTGAAAAAAGAGAGGATTTAAAAGAAAAACCAACCGGAGAGCTAGGGTTTGGGAAATACCAGACCGATTATATGTTCGTCATGGATTATGACGAAGGACCTGGTTGGCACGATGCTCGAATCGTTCCTTACGGACCGATTGAATTTGATCCTGCCAGTATGGTTCTCCATTACGCTCAGGAAACCTTTGAAGGAATGAAAGCGTACAAGGCAAAGGATGGAAGGGTTCTGTTGTTCCGTCCTGAAATGAATGCCCGCCGTTTTATCAATTCCAATCAGCGCTTGAGCATGCCTATCATTGAAGAAAAGGATTTCGTTCAGGCCGTTGAAGAACTGGTGCGCATAGAAAAAGACTGGATCCCGACAGGCGAAGGAGAGTCTTTATATATCCGCCCTTATATGTTTGCCACGGAAAAAGCCATTGGGGTTCATCCTTCTCATTCCTATAAATTTATTATTATTTGTTCGCCGGTCGGAGCGTATTATCCGGAAGGAGTCAATCCGGTGAAAATCTATGTAGAAGATGAATATGTCCGCGCAACTGTTGGAGGAACCGGCTTCACGAAGTGCGGCGGTAACTACGCCGGCAGTCTGGCAGCGCAAGTTAAAGCGGAAGAATTAGGATATACACAAGTTTTATGGCTGGATGGTGTACACCGTAAATATGTCGAAGAAGTCGGCTCCATGAACGTAATGTTTGAAGTGGATAATACAATCATTACAGCACCAACGGATGGAACCGTTCTTCCTGGTGTCACTCGGGATTCTATCTTGCATATCTTACGGGACTGGGGATACAAGGTGGAAGAAAAACACTTTGCGATCGATGACCTTATGAAAGCCGGCCACGAAGGACGTCTGCAGGAAGCCTGGGGAACCGGTACCGCTGCTGTCATCAGTCCAATTGGTGAATTATACTTTAAAGGCGATATCGTAACGATCAATGATTTTAAAACGGGTGAACTGACCCAGAAGATCTACGATACGTTAACGGGTATCCAATGGGGCGACCTGGAAGACAAGTATGGCTGGACCTATGAAGTAAAGATTGACTAAAAAAGAACTCTTCGGAGTTCTTTTTAAATGTTTTATTAAGCCGTTTTATAAAGCTTGTAGATAAAGAAAACAAGATCAACGATGATTAGTAAAACAAATACGATTCCCATCCTTGAAAATAAGTCTTTCTGAAGTAAGAACACCAAGCTGACCCATAGAAAGACGGATTGAAGAATCAAAAGGATCGAATCGATGAATTGTTTGATTGCGTTTTCGATTGATTGGATGTTGTTCTTTGTGACAGGAACGGGGATTCGATATTGGAACAATTGTATCGTTGAATCGTCCTCGTGTATTTTGGCTGGCGAAAGCTTGATGAATAGAAAATAGATTACGCCTGCGATGATAGGAACAACAACAGCCATAAAGACAGGAGCCCTTTGATCGGGAACATGCTGAGCATTCCAGTGGATGAATATATCGCCTTGGTGAAATAACAGTGTAAGAATGCTGAGGACAGCATTAAGTCCTAGAAAGATCAAAGAGATTCTTTTCAATGAGATCATAAGCTCACCTTCTTTGATTTCATTATATCGCTTATGTTTCAAATAATCGATTAAAGATCCATAAAGAAAATTGAAACAATTTTCAGAAAGTGGTTGAAATTTATTTACAAATAAGATATTCTTAAAGAAACCAAGGCGGAAGAGATCAAACAGAAAGATGTGCGCCAAGCGAGCTGGGGAGGGTGTAAGCCCAGTCGTAACAGTTCTGCAAATGGACTTCCAAGGGCAAGGTGAAGTAACAGTAGCCAAGACGTGACTTGTACGTTACAACAAGAGAAATGTGATAGCATTTTTACTAGAGGTGGGTAATCCAATTACCAAAACAGGTGGTACCGCAGATCAATCGATGATTTGTCCTGTGTCAGGAAACTGATGCAGGACTTTTATATTATTCCCCTCTCATCGCTATCCAAACACGATAAAGAAAAGGAGAGAAAATCATGAAAAAGAAAACTTTATCAAAAGTAATGGTCACCATTTTAGCGGGATCTATGTTGTTTGGATGTTCCTCGTCCAAAGAGGCAGATAAACCCATTATTGGGGTGGCCCAGCTGGTCAGCCATACGTCTTTGAACACGATTCGCGATTCTTTTACAGAACGAATGGAAGAACTGGGGTATGTCGATGGGAAGAATGCCAAGTTTGACTATTCCGATGCATCGGGACAAGTCGGAAACTTAACATCCATCATGTCTTCCTACCAGGATGAAGGAGCGGATGTTGTGGTTGCGATTGCGACGCAAACCGCACAGGCTGCTTCCAATATCTCCGATGAGATCCCGGTCGTTTTCTCCGCTGTCAGTGATCCGGTGGGTGCAGGACTGGTGAATTCTCTGGAAAAGCCGGGCAGAAACATCACAGGAACAAGTGATGAAGTACAAGTGGATCAGATTCTCGATCTTGCCCTGGAACTGGATCCGCAGATCAAGACCATCGGTTTCTTATATAATGCCAGTGAAGCCAATTCGGTTTCCAATCTGGAAAATGCGAAGATATATTGTGAAGAAAACGGGCTGACTTTAGTGGAAGGAACGGGTTCAAATTTGACCGAACTTCAAAGTGCGGCCAGTGTATTGTGCGAAGAAGTGGATCTCTTGTTTGCACCAAACGATAATACGGTGGCCAGTGGCATGGCAGCCTTATCTCAGATTGCTCTGGATGCGAAGACACCGTTCTTTGTGGGAGCCGATTCCATGGTTCAGGATGGTGGCTTGGCCACTGTGGGGATCGATTATGAAGAGCTGGGCATTGAAACAGCGAATATGACCGATGCGATCTTAAAAGGAGAAGATCCCGGCAATATGGAAGTCAAAGTTTTTAAAGAGGACTTGAATATTTACGTCAATCAACAAGCTTTAGACGCTCTGGGCCTAAGCTTGCCAGAAGAGATTCAAGACAGTGATCGTTTAGTTATCATAGGATAGGAGGAAGTATGATGTCGATAGGGATCATAGAAAGAGCCGTTGAATTAGGACTGATTTTTTCCATCCTTTCTTTAGGGGTGTATATTTCATTTCGAATCTTAAATGTTCCAGATCTGACAGTGGATGGAAGCTTTACGACCGGAGCTGCCGTTTGCGCGGTTTTGACGCTGAATGGCCATCCCTTTCTGGGCTTGATATTAGGCTTTCTTGCCGGTGGCGTTTGCGGGTTGGTTACGGCTTTTCTGCAGACAAAAATGAAGATCCATCCTTTGTTAGCCGGAATCTTGACGATGACAGC
>NZ_CALVGO010000030.1 GCF_944327125.1 uncultured Faecalicoccus sp. | reverse complement strand
ATCTGCCAGAAGAACAATCTGACTCAGCAGAAACCGAAGATGACGATGAAATCGAACCTTCTCTGGAAGATCAGGAAAACTACGATGAGGAAGACCTTTATGTCGACAAGAAACGTTTCTTGTTGTCTCAATACGATAAAGAAGAAGCCTACCTGGAAAAAAACTCCAAAGAAGGATATCATTATGTTCGCAATGTCGGGAAAAAATATTTCTTTGTGAAGGAAGAACCACGAAATTACTATTATTCGATTTCTTACTTTGTGGTGGAACCTTCAGCTCACGAATGGCGAAAATGGGAACAGGATGGATGGAAACTCGTATCCCGTGTTCCGTCAAAGAAGAAACAGGAAGCCGGATGGTTTGTATTCCGCAACGAATTGAAAAACGATGAATTGCGAAAAGAAATTCCGAACGAAGAGGAAAAATTTAAATTCTTTAAAAAGTATTCCAACTCTTGCCGTTCCACGATGTTCTTATTCTTCATCTGTATGGCAATCTGTGCCTGTGCGGCCTATCTTCAGTATTTATTTAATGGATTTATCGCCGTTATGATCTCTTGTTCGATCTTATTTGTGATTTCTTTTATCTTCTTCTGTATGTATGGAAGAATGCTGGCGAGTTCCAAGAAAAAAGTACGCTTGTTGAAAGCGCGCCTGCGTGTTCGTGAAAGAGAAGAAAATTTTAAGAATGAAGGTCTGATCGATCCCGATCAGTCTGTTGAAGATCTTGACTCACAATGGGATTCTTTAGAAGAGGAAGAGGACGAAGATTTCGACGACTATGAGGAAGACGAAGACGATTATGAGGACGACGAAGAAGAGTTCGAACTCGAAGAGGAAGAAGAACCTAAAAAAGGATTCTTCAGACGCCGGAAAAACAAATAAATAGAAAAAGGTCCTTTGAGGGCCTTTTACTTTTCTCTATTTTCTAAGTCAAGCTCTTTGATTGTTTGTTCCAGGGCCTGTCCGGCCAAAAGGCATGTATTCAGACAGCGGTATTCTTTGGTCCGATGTACCGGCTGAATGTCTTTACAGTCCAGGGCTCCCAGTTTTTCTTTAAAATTTCGGACGCATTTCTGAATCGAAGGACGTAGTGTATCCAGCTGGTCGTGGGCCTTTGTCTGGGTCACGAGCTTGGAAAGAACCGCAACCGATCCTACCAGGGCTCCACAAGCGGACCCGACAAACATCCCGGTTCCAAATCCTGAAAACATCTTCATGGATTCCAAATCCAGATTGAGGCCGTAATATTCATTGGCGGCTTGGATCATGGTTTCGGAACAGTTGTAATTGCCTTCTAAATAATACTTTTTGATTGTGTCATTGAAATTCATTGTCATCACCTATGTCATTTTGTCATAATTCTCTAAAAACTTCAAATGTGATACAATGTCCATGTTTGTGAGGAGTAAGTATGACAGTATTAGATAAAAGTGTTCCCTATATTCGGGTTTTGATGGTCATGGCTCGACATACAATCTATAAAGAGATTCCTCTTCATGAAGAGTATCACTATGTTAGTTATGACGATTCCTTAAAAGAGGCGTGGTGTCTTCTTCAATGTGAAGTGGGTCTATTTGATTCCATCGAACAAGCCTCTCAAAAATGGGATGCGATGTTGAAGGAAGATGACCAAAGCTTTAAAGAAAATTTTTTGTTCGTTGCCGATTCCAAGGGACATCTTGTAGGCTCTGTAGGATTATGGAAGGGCCATGATTTTAAAGAAGACCGCCTTCGTGTTCATTATCTTGCCGTCAGTTTAAAGGCACAGCATAAGCATATCGCAACGAGCATGATGACCAAACTGTGCATGAAATATGATAGTATCCGGGGAAAATATCCCTTGTATCTGGTGACTCAGTCACAAAGTTATGGAGCCATTGTGTTTTATTCTCGTTTGGGCTTTACTCCTTATTTAGGGGAGACTTTGGAGAATTCTTCAAAAGAATCCGAAAAGAATTGGGAAGAAATCACAAAGATCATGAAAGAGAAAGTTCGATAGAGCTTTCTTTTTTTATCCGCTTTTAGCAGTCACCTATTGACTATGCTAAAGGGATATTGTACACTTTATTAGCAGGCTAATTGATAGAGTGCTAAAAGGAGATGTTTATATGTCTAGAAAAAAACAGTTTAAAGCCGAATCCAAGCGTTTGTTGGATCTGATGATCAATTCGATCTATACTCACAAAGAAATCTTTTTAAGAGAGTTGATTTCCAACGCCAGTGATGCCATTGATAAATATTATTATGAAAATGCCGGTCATATCGGTACCGATGAGTTTGAGATCCGTATCGAAGCCAATAAAGAAAACAATACATTGACGATTTTGGACAATGGGATCGGTATGAACAAAGAGGAATTGGAAGAGAATCTGGGAACAATCGCCAAAAGCGGTTCGCTGGCTTTCAAGGAACAGATCGAAGATGAATCCAAGAGCGATGTGGATATCATCGGCCAGTTCGGAGTTGGTTTTTATTCCGCATTTATGGTGGCCAGAGATGTCGTTGTCGTTTCGAAAAAAGAAGGAGAAGAAGCCGCTTACCGCTGGGAAAGTGATGGAGCCAGCGGATATACGATCACGGAAACAGAAAAAGAAGGACATGGTACGACCATTACTTTATATTTAAAAGAGGATACGGAAGAAGAAAAATATTCAAAGTATCTGGAAACGTATGAATTAAAGGAATTGGTTCGCAAGTATTCGGATTATATCCGTTATCCGATCCGTATGCAGGTGGAAACTTCAAGAGTAAAGGAAGACACCAAAGATTCGGACAAGCCGGAATATGAAACCGTGATTGAGGACCAGACACTGAACTCTATGGTTCCATTATGGAAGCGTCAGAAGTCCAAAATCACAAAAGAAGAATACGATCAGTTCTATAAGGATCATTTCTTCGATTATCAGGATCCGCAGCGTGTCATTCATTTCAGTGTCGAAGGAAATGTCAGCTTTACAGCGTTACTGTATATCCCAAGCCATGTTCCGCAAGGTTTCTATAACCAGGATTATAAAAAAGGCCTTCAGTTATACTGTAAAGGAGTCTTTATCATGGATCATGCCGAAGACCTTCTTCCAGACAGCCTTCGCTTTGTGAAAGGGCTAGTGGATTCTCAGGATCTTTCTTTGAACATTTCCCGTGAGATGTTACAGCACGATCATCAGCTGAAAGCCATCGCTTCAAGAATTGAAAAGAAAGTATTGAATGAATTGGCCCAGATGCTCACCAAGGAAAGGGAAGAGTATGAAAAATTCTGGAAGGAATTTGGTATCAACCTGAAATTTGGTGTCTACAACAACTATGGAATGGATAAAGATAAATTCCAGGATCTGCTTTTGTTCTATTCTTCCAAGGAACAGAAACTGGTCACTTTGAATGAATATGTCAATGCCATGAAAGAAGATCAAAAGGACATCTATTATGTATCGGGTAAAGATGTCGGACTGATCGATAAGCTTCCGATTGTACAGACTTTGAAGAACAAAGGCTTTGAAGTCTTGTATCTGACCGAAGAAGTGGATGAATTTGTCATGAACACGTTGATGACATATCGCGAAAAGAATTTCAAGAACGCCACACAGGGTGATTTGGATCTGAATACGGAAGAAGAAAAGAAAGAATTAGAAAAGACCAAAGAAGAAAATAAAGATCTGCTGGATTATATGAAAGAGAGTTTAGGCGATAAAGTCAAAGAAGTAAAACTTTCCAGCCGCCTGACAGAAGATCCGGTATGTCTCAGTGCCGGTGAAGGACTTTCTTTTGAAATGGAAAAAGTATTTGCGAATATGCCGGGTGACAATATGATGGGTACGATGAAGGCCGAACGAATTCTGGAAATCAATCCGAATCATCCTATCTTTGAGACATTGAAGGATCTGTATGCCAGCGATAAAGAAAAAGTCAAAGAAGTATCCGATGTGCTCTATGATCAGGCTTTATTGATCGAAGGCTTTGATATTGAAGATCCGATCGCATATTCCCGAAAGATCTGTGAACTTCTGGTGGATACACATAAGTAGGACATGTTCCTACTTTTTTTTGGGACTTTTTGATATACTTTACTCATGGTTAAAAATGTAGTTTTTGATATTGGAAATGTATTGGCAACGTTTAAGCCTAAAGAAGTGATGGAAGAATTTTTTCAGGATGAAAAAGCTGCCAGAGATCTATACGAATTGTTTTTTGCGTCGGGTCTGTGGAACGATTATGACCAGGGTCTTTATAACGGCCACTCCTTAAAACAAATAGCGATAGAAAAGATGCCGATGTATCAAAGAGAGATCCTAGCTTTGATCCCCGCATGGGCAAAGTATGTCCGGCCTATCGATTCCAGCTTGCAGCTGATCAAAGAGCTCAAAAAACAAGGGTATGGGATCTATATCCTGTCGAATATCCCCGAAGATTCTTATGTTTACTTAAAGGATCAAACGTCGCTGTTTGATGATATCGATGGAGGGATCTTCTCTTATCAGGTGCAGGTAATCAAACCGGATCGGCGCATTTATGAATGTCTGTTGGAAAAATACGGGCTTAAAAGTGAGGAATGTCTGTTTATTGATGATAGAAAAGAAAATGTGGAAATGGCTCTTTCCCTGGGATTTTCCGGGATCCATTGCCAAGATCCTAATGACTTAAAAGAAGAAGTGAGGAAGGTGTTGTATGCGCTGTAAATTAGAAAAGATCTGTGGAGGCTGCGATCTCCTTCATATGCCGTATGATCAGCAGCTGGCTCATAAAGAAAAGGTTGTCGCGGACTTGATAGCCAACAACCATTTATCCATGAAAGTAAACTCGATTCACGGAGCCGAAAAGACATATGGCTACCGAAACAAGATCATTGTGGCTTTTGCCAAATACAAAGGGAAAATCGTTTCCGGATTGTACGCAGCGCATTCGCACAAGGTCGTGGCGGCGAAAAATTGTCTGATGCATCCAAAGAATATCCAGCAGATCATTTTAAGGATCACGGAGCTGGTGGATTCCATGAAGATCGAACTGTATAACGAACGGACGCAAACGGGTCTGCTTCGTCATGTTTTGATTCGCTATGCCCACAAAACCAACCAGGTCATGATTTGTTTTGTGACAGGAAAGAAACAATTTCCTTCCCGCCGAAACATGGTCAATATCCTGGTCAAAGAATTTCCGGAGATCCAGACGATCCTGCAGAGCGTCAACAGCCGTAACACATCCATTGTTTTAGAAAATGAGGCTTTTGTCCTCTATGGAGATGGAATGATCACGGATCGTTTATGTGATTTGGACTTTACCATGGGAGCCAATTCTTTTTATCAGATCCATCATGATCAATGTGAGGTCTTGTACGATCTGGCCAAAAAGAAACTTAAATTAAAAGAAGAGGAAACCGTTTTGGATACGTATTGCGGTATTGGAACGATTGGGTTATCGCTGGCCGGAGAATGCCGGCAGGTAACAGGCGTGGAAATCAATGCCGACTCCATCGGGTTTGCGAAAATGAACGCCTCACAAAACCATATTCACAATGCCGTTTTTGTGGCGATGGACTCCACCCGGTTTATGAAAGAGGCCCAATACCACCGCAGTTATTTTGATGCGATCATTCTTGATCCGCCTAGAGCAGGAACGACAAGAGAATTTATTGAAAATGCCTGTCTGTTAAATCCTAAAAAGATCTTGTACATCTCCTGTGATCCGACCACGCTGGTTCGTGATCTGGGCATGTTTTCAAAAAAAGGATATAAGGCCCAAGAAATCGATCTTGTCGATATGTTCCCGAACACAAAAAATATTGAATCGGTGGTACTTTTGACACCGTATCAAAGGAGAAAGAAATAAATGGGACTCTTTTCTATCGATATCGATGCCGGAGTGGCGGTGTATCAAATGAGCAAGAAGGGTGTGCTTGTCGATGTTCGAACAAAAGCGGAATATGAAAGGGGCCATATTCCGGAAAGTATCAATATTGAACTTGAACATCTGGATAAGATCTTAGAAAAAGTGCCGGATAAAGATACGCCTCTCTTTGTCTATTGCCGCAGCGGAAGAAGAAGCGCCCGGGCAAAGTCCAGCTTAAAAAGAGCCGGGTATCGGGATGTCACCAACATTGGAGGCATTGTGAATTATCATGGAACGTTAGAAAAATAACTGCAGGGATCGCTGCAGTTATTTTTGAAAATGAGATTCCAGATGAAAGATCTTTCGAACACCGTTGACAAACAGTCCAACGATCAAAGCGGAAATGATCGTTCCTATGCCGATTCCGTTGAGCCCTTGAAAGAAAACAAGAGAAAGGATCAGCGCAATGCTCATTAAAGTGGTATCAAAGGCCACTTTGACTTTTCCAAAATTCCAATGAAAATGAGTGGAAATGGCTTGCACGGCTCCTTCGCCGGGAACGTACATGACTTTGGGGGCCACTTCAAAATTGATTCCGATGGCCAGGACCAGACATCCAACGATCAGTGTCGCCAGCTGGATGACAATCGTGTCCGGGGCGACAAAACGCAGTACTGACATACTGATGTCGATACACAGACTGAAAAGAATGTTGATGCCCACTTGAAGAAATTGAAGGGGTTTAAAATCTCTTTTTAAAATAAGAATTTGAATCAATATGAATAGGGCGTTGATCGCAAAGGTTGTCATTCCAAAAGAAAGTGACGTAAACTCAAGACAAAGGACATAGGGAATGCTCGAAATAGGAGAAGTACCCAGTCCGCTTTTTGTGATCAAGGCGATGCCGAAAGAATTGATCAAAACACCGAGAATGAAATAAGTCCACTTTTTAACGTTCATGAATTTCCTCCCGGTGTATTTTAGCACAAATGATTTCCGATTACGAAAAAAACAGGCTTCTTTCATAAATTGAAGAAAAAAATTATGATATGATATGAACATTGGTGGTGATTTTATGAGTACGATCAAAAGATTGACCTTGTCCAGTCTATTTTTAGCGTTAGGTTTTATCCTTCCTTTCTTTACCGGACAGATTCCTCAAATTGGAAGCATGCTTCTTCCTATGCACATTCCCGTTTTTTTATGCGGTCTGTTATGCGGATGGCAGTATGGGTTGGGAGTTGGACTTGTTTTGCCGGTTTTACGAAGCTTTGTATTTGGTATGCCGCCGATGTTTCCTACCGCCATCAGTATGGCTTTTGAATTAGCGACTTATGGGTTGGTGATCGGCTATGTTTACAGCCATGCCAAATGGCAGTGCCTGAAACAGCTCTATATTGCGTTATTGACATCTATGATCTGCGGACGGATCGTATGGGCCCTGATGACTTGTGTTTTGATGGGCCTGGGGAATGTGACCTGGATGATGCTGGTTGAGGGAGCGCTTTTAAGTGCCATACCGGGCATTGTGGTCCAGCTGATCTTGATCCCTATGATCATGGTGAGCCTGGATAAAGCCAAGGTTGTTCCTTTTAAAAAAACAGTCACAAAGAAAAGTGCATCGTGTTAGATGCACTTTTTTAGAAGATTTGCAGTTCATGCAGGGAACGGTTGATCAGAATGATACTGAAGAGATCCAGGATCCCGATCATGGAGATAAACGTTCCCGCCAGCATGACAAATCCTTCAAAGGAGGCTACCGGAAACAGCAGAAGGAACAATCCCATAAGGATCGGCAAAACGATGGCCAGGATCGGTCCGGCTAAAGAGCCGCCGTATTTTTTGACTTGAAGTGCCGAGGCAATCTTACTGATGCCGTTGACGATCATGCCGACTCCGGCAATCACAGGAAGACTGGCAAGGACCCATGCCGGGTTGAGATACACGGCAATCGATACAATGCTTAAAAGGGCTCCCAATAAAAGATCGGTGATCGTTTCATACCCGTTTTTACGATCCGCAAACCAGCGGGCAATCATGTAGATGCCATAGGCAAATCCAATCAAGGCCAGTAAGTTGGCCATCAATAAACTTGTCATTGCCGGTTCGATCAAGATCAGTGTTCCGGCTAAGATCAAAGCGATGGATTCCATCAGCGATGGGCCCCAAAAATCAATTCTTTTGAGCATATTACATACCTCTTTTCTAATATGGTCTTATAATACATTTAAATTCATAGATATTCTGTGTCCTGGACAACAGAATCAGAAAAAAGGTGAAAATATGGAAAAATATACACAAATTATTAAAAACCATCCGCTGTTTCACGGATTTACACCCGAAGAAATTGAAAAACTGCTGAAGAGCTGTCATGTACAGATTCGTTCGTTTCAGAAAAAATCGGTGTTCTGGGATTCCAATCAGCGCGTGGATGAGATTGGGATCGTTTTGGAAGGCAATGTTCATATAGAGCGTATCGACGAAAACGGGATCACTTCGCTGATCGATGTTTTATTGCCCGGAGACAGCTTTGGGGAGATGTTTTCCATCAGCCGCGCCCCTTTAAATACAACCTTTCGAATCATCAAGGATGCCAGGATCTTGTATTTTAACTGCCGCAGGATCGTGGAAGCGCCTATCTCTGATCCGGTGGAGATCCGCTTTCTTCAAAATCTGAGCAAAGTGTTATCGCTTAAATCGTATTCTTTTTCCAAACGGCTGGCCGATACTGTCCACAGAACGACAAGACAGCGGCTGCAGGATTACCTGTCGGCTCAATATCACATCAAGGGAAAACAGAAATTCACCATTCCTTTGGACCGGCAAGACCTGGCGGATTATCTTTTTGTGGATCGAAGCGCCATGTCAAAAGAGCTGAGCAAGATGCAGGATGAAGGGTATTTTATTTACCATAAGCGGGATTTTGAGTTTCTCTCCAAAATGCCGATCACAGAAAAAGAAGAAGAAAAGTAAAAGCAGCAAACCCCTTTTGGGAGCTTGCTGCTGCTTTTATCCGTTCTGTGCCATTTTCTCGCGATAGAGGGCACGGCGGTCCTGGGCCGTCAGGCCTTTTTTTCGAATGCGGATCGCATCCGGTGTAACTTCTACGAGTTCATCATCGTTGATCCATTCCAAAGCCTCTTCCAAAGAGAAGATCCTTGGCGGTGTCAGAAGCATGGCTTCATCGCGTCCGCTGGAACGAATGGCGGTTAACTTTTTATTTTTAAGAGGATTGACATCCATATCGATGTTTTTGGCGGATTCGCCAATGATCATTCCTTCATAGACTTCGGTCTGCGGGGAAATGAACAATTGTCCTCGCTCCTGAAGATTCCATAAGGCATAGGTCATGGCCGTTCCGGTTTCTGTAGAGATCATCGCTCCCTGCATACGCTGAGCGATTTCTCCTTTGTATGGTTCATATCCGCAGATGCGGCGAACCAGGGTTCCTTCTCCATGGGTGTCATTGATAAATTCATTTCTAAATCCAAGCAAACCTCTTGTCGGCACCTGATAGGTGATCTTGACATAGCCGTTTTCTTCTTCCATGTTTTCCATGACCCCTTTTCGCAGGTTCAGTTTATTGATGATCGTTCCGGAATATTCTTCGGGAGCCAGGCAGACAACTTCTTCCACCGGTTCCACTTTCACGCCGTTTTCATCCTTGTGTAAGATGACTTCCGGTTTACTGATGGCAAGTTCATAGCCTTCACGGCGCATGTTTTCGATCAGAATGGAAATATGGAGCTCCCCGCGTCCGGAAACTTTGAAACAATCCGCACTGTCGGTCGGTTCTACCCGAAGGCCGACATTGACCTCCAGCTCTCTTTCCAGACGTTCCTTGATGTTTCGGCTGGTGACATATTTTCCGCTTTTTCCTGCGAAAGGACTGGAGTTGACATGGAAATTCATCGATAATGTCGGTTCTTCGATGGGAATGTGTTCCATCGGCTGGACATGATCGATATCGCAGATCGTATCCCCAATGCTGATATCCGGCATGCCGGCCAGCACGACGATGTCACCGCTGTGTGCTTCTTTGACGTTGGTACGGGACAGCCCTTTGTATACGAACAAATTGGAGATCGTCTCTTTCTTTTCCAGGCCTTCCTGGTTGCAGCGGATGTATTGCGATCCTTGTTTAAGCACACCGGAATAAATACGTCCGATGCCCAGACGTCCGATATATTCATCATAGGCCAGGGCGGAAACCTGCATGCGGCAAGGTTCCTGATCGAGATCAGGATAGACTTCACAGTGCTTTAAGATCGTATCAAACAAAGGATCGATGTTTGTACTTGGCGTATTCAAGTCGTACTGAACGATTCCTTCCCGGGCGATTCCATAAAGGATCGGGAAGTCTAACTGTTCATCGGTGGCATTGAGTTCCAAAAATAATTCATAGACTTCATCAACCACTTCTTCGGCACGCTGGTCGTTTTTATCGATCTTATTGATCAGAAGAATCGGCTTGAGCCCGATCTCCAGGGCCTTGCTTAAGACAAAGCGAGTCTGAGGCATAGGACCTTCGCTGGCATCGACCAGTAAGATCACTGTGTCCACGGTTCGGATGATTCGTTCAACTTCACTGGAAAAGTCGGCATGACCGGGGGTATCGACGATATTGATCTTGACTCCGTTATGAATGACAGAACAGTTCTTGGAGTAGATCGTGATCCCGCGTTCTCTTTCCAGATCGTTGGAATCCATGATGCAGTCAACGACTTCTTCGTTATCGCGGAATACATCACTCTGGCGCAAGAAGGCATCGACTAAAGTACTTTTTCCCGCATCGACGTGAGCGATGACGGCTATATTCAATATTTTTTCTGCCATAAGTTCACTCTCTTTCCGTAAAAAACAGAACAATTATAATGCAGAGTTGTTAAAAAGACAATTCATTATGATATAATCAGACCATAATTAAAGGAGTTTTAATATGCAGATTCGTTATTTTAGAGAATATTCACATTATTTGGATCGCTTTATGGAATTTAAGATGTATGGTCACGCCGGAAAGATGTGCTTTGTTTTTCCTTGCCAGGATGGCCGTTTCTTTGAGTGGGAAGACCGCGGCATGTTTTCCCTGGTCCAAGATTTGATCGACCAGGGAAGAATTCAGTTTTGTACGGTCGATTCCATCGATAAAGAGACTTGGAGCTCATTTGAAGATACACATCATCGGATGTGGCTTCAGGAATGCTGGGTTCGCTACGTTATGGAGGAACTGGTGCCAAGTGCTTTGGATAAGGCCGGTCTTTTGCAAGACTCCAAATGCATGACCCTGGGAGCCAGTATGGGAGGAACGCATGCAGCCAATTTCTTTTTCCGCTTTCCAGACCGCTTTGATAAAGTCTTAGGCATCAGCGGTGTCTATGATATGAATGAATATTTCCACGGTGTTTACGATGACAATTGCTACAACAACGACCCATGTGCCTATCTGGCCGGTATGGATCCCAATCATCCGTTCATTGAAAAATACAATCAGTCTCAGATCATTTTGACCGTAGGGCAGGGAGCCTGGGAAGATGTGTGTAAAAATTCGTTAAGAAAACTGGCGGATATTTTATATGAGAAAAACATCCATGCCTGGATCGACTTCTGGGGCTATGATGTCAATCATGACTGGCCTTGGTGGGAAGTCATGTTGAAATATTTCCTTCCAAAGATGGTATAAGAAAAAAGCTGTAGGATACAAAGAATTACTAGGATTCTTTGTTCATTACAGCTTTTTTTAACATGTCGATTTCTTCTTGGGTCAAAGGCCGGGAGTTTCCCGCTTCCAGATCACCAAGTTTTAAGGGACCAAATCCTACGCGTTTTAAATAGGTGACTTCACAGCCTACTTTCGCAAACATTCGTTTCACCTGATGAAATTTTCCCTCGGAAATACTTAAATATGCTTTTTGCGGTTCCAAGATCTCCAGCTTTGCCGGCTTCGATGTAAAATCTTCAAATTCCATAGGCTGATCAAAGATCTCCACCGCATTTTCCGGCAAGGCGCCGGCAAACTCTACATAGTATTTCTTGGTGACATGCCTTTTTGGGGATAACAGATCATGGCTTAGATGTCCGTCGTTGCATATCAACAACAAGCCTTCGGTATCCAGATCCAGACGGCCTACCGGGTAGAGGTCGTTTCTCTGGCTGTCAATGAGCTCCATCACGGTAGGGTAGAAGGCATCTTCTACGGCACTGAGATAGCCGGCGGGTTTGTTTAAAAGATAGTATTCGTACTGGATATAGGAAACCGGGGTATCATCGACATATACGATCTGATCTTCTTTAACTTGATGATCGGCTTTTTTGATCGTTTGTCCATCGATGGTGACCCAGCCGTTCTTGATCAGTGTTTTGACTTCATTTCGCGTCCCATAGCCCATATGTGATAAAAATTTGTCCAGTCTCATTGCCATCGCCATCCTTTCGCATATTTATTTTTTATGATTCCTTTGTCGATCTTTCCAAAGCCTAAAGGATATCCGTCAACACAGATTAGGATCCATCCTTTGGTTTGAAGACCGGCTTCTTTATACTCGATCGTTTCTCCTTTGAGATATTTTATGATCCTTGGATCGTTTGCCGAAAGGTCCGCTGTATTTTGGAATTCTTCTTTTTTTAGGGCCAGGGCCAATGCCTGGCTGGGTTCAAAATGGTTTTTCTTGCATTCACCGCAAACGAGTCCCGAGCGCAAAAGACGCCAGTGTTTCTGGTTTTCCAAAACGCAGGGACTCCAGATCAGTTTTTCTTTTTTTAGAAAGAACGATCCTTTTGAAAAGTCAAAAGTACAGAGCTTTAAAAAATCCTGAATTTCCTGGGGCAGAGTGCATCTGGAAACAGGCGGGACAGAACGAACAGCGCTGTCTCCTTTTTTTTGAAGCAAGGCCGCAAAGTGGCCTTCTCCTTTGATCTTGTGCGGATATAGACGGATGCATTCTTTGAAACCGATGCCCTTTGCACTGCCGTTAAATTTTGGGATCGGAACCAGCTGCATCTGAGGATGCTGTTTTAAAACAGCCTGAATGACTTCTTCGTTTTCTTTGATGGAGAAGGTGCAGGTGGAATACACCAGCATACCGCCGGGCTTCAACATTGTTATGGCAGCCGATAAGATTTCTTTCTGGATCGGGGGATAATACGTGTCGTCTTTTTCCATCCAGCTTTTGATCAAATGCGGTTCCTTACGAAACATGCCTTCGCCGCTGCAGGGGGCATCCACCAGGATCTTATCAAAAGTTTCCGGAAATCTTTTGGCCAGTGTCAGATGGTCTTCGCTGCACACCCAGGCATTGTAGGCTCCAAAAAGTTCCAGGTTTTTGATCAGTCCCTGGCAGCGTGAGGTACTGATGTCGTTGGCCAGAAGCAATCCGGTATGATCCAGCTTGTTGGCCAGCTGGGTGCTTTTTCCACCCGGGGCCGCACAGAGATCCAGTACAAATTCATGTTTTGAAACCGGAAGGATCGCTCCGGGAAGCATGGCTGAAGGCTCCTGGAGATAATACATCCCGGCATAGTAATAAGGGTGTTTGGCCGGTTTGTCTTCACCATGATAATAAAAGCCGTTTTTGACCCAGGGAATGGGTTCCAGTTCAAAAGGGGAGATTTTCAAAAAATCTTCAACGGATATTTTGCTGGTATTGATACGAAGCCCGTAGTAACGATCGTCTTGAAAGCTTTTGATGTACGCATCAAATTCCTCTTGAAGCAGTTCTTTCATTTGGGACAAGTAGGCTTCGGGAAGTTGGTTTGTCATGGGGGTCTCCTTTTTAATTTTATGAAAAAAGACTGGAAGCTCCAGTCTTTTGAAAATCAGCCGATCAACAATACATCGCGGATACCGGGAACTTCGTCCATGAGGAGAAGTTTGATTCCGGATGAAAAATCCTCGGCAGCCATCATACATCCAGCGCAGGCACCGCGGAAAGCTACGTAAACGATCGCGTTTTCGTCCACTCCCATCAGTTCAATATCGCCGCCGTCAGCCTGGATGTAAGGGCGGATCTTATCAAGACATGCATCGATTTGTTTCATGTCGGGCATTACGATTTCTTCAGACATCGGTTTCACTTCCTATCCTAAAAATAATGGAATGAATAAAAGAGGGAATACCAAACCTACGACAAAACCGCCCAGGACTTCGATAAAGCGATGTCCCAATACGGATTTTAACTGTTCTTCATAGATCGGTTTATCCAGCTGTACATCCATTTCTTTTAAATCGCGCACCAGCTGCTGTACCAGTTCGATATTTTTGCCGGAATAGTAACGTACGTGGCAGGCATCGTACATAACGATAAAGGCAAAGACGGCCGTTACCGCAAAAATGGTTGAGTCAAAGCCTTCCTGCATACCGATGGCCATCGCCAGTCCGGTCACCGTACTTGAGTGAGAGCTTGGAAAGCCGCCGCTGGCAATGACCCAGTGAAGGTCCCATTTTCCGGATTTCAGATAATAGAAAACGGTTTTGGCTCCCTGGGCAATCAAGTTACACGACAGTGCGACAAACAATGGAAATAAAGCTTGTGGAAACATGATCTTTTTTTCACTCCTAAACGACTGTATTATATCACAGATTCTTTTTTCGTGATATAATGTGCTCGTAAATAACGGAGGTGTAATTATGATTCAATTAGACTTGAGCCATGCTCATTTAAAAGAGGATGTCAAAGCGTATCAGGAACAAGTAAATCAGATCGATGAATCTTTGCGTATGAAGACCTGCAAAGGCAATGATTTTATCGGATGGATGACTTGGGCCAATGATTATGATAAAGACGAATTTGTCCGTATCAAATCCTGTGCTGACAAGATCCGCAAGGACAGCGATGTCTTTGTCGTATGCGGTATTGGAGGCTCGTATTTAGGATCGCGTGCTGCCATTGAAATGATCAATGGACTGTATGCGGATAAAAAACCGGAGATCATTTATTTTGGAAATACTTTCTCCAGCAGTTACATTGCGCAAGTGATGGATCATATCAAAGATAAAGAAGTATCGGTCAATGTGATCTCCAAATCGGGAACGACAACGGAAACTTCCATTGCCTTCCGTATCCTGAAACAGTTTATGGAAGAAAAATACGGAGACCAGGCTAAAGATCGGATCTATGCGACAACGGACAAAGCCCGCGGAACACTGAAAGCTTTAGCGGACAAGGAAGGGTATCAAACGTTTGTGATCCCGGATGATATCGGCGGCCGCTTCTCTGTGATCACGCCGGTCGGTCTTCTTCCAATCGCAGTAGCGGGCATTGATATTGACGAGATCATGCGCGGTCTTCACGATGGAATGGGTGAATATGGGGATGCCGACTTGGATAAAAACCCGGCATACCGTTATGCGGTGGCCCGCCGCATCCTTCAAAATGAAGGCTATGATGTAGAGCTGTTCGTAAACTATGAAATGCA
>NZ_CALVGO010000029.1 GCF_944327125.1 uncultured Faecalicoccus sp. | reverse complement strand
GCCTTAAACGCTTTTTCTTTCATAAAGGAATCCAGCTTGTCTTTTTCCACAGGATGGATGTCGTATGTATAATGATCCAATAGTTTTTCCTGAATGAGTTTTGAATACGAATGTCCCAGATGTTCACCAATCAGTCCATATTCCATAATATGTCACCTCTTTATTGATTCTTACATGGCCGTATTGTAACTGATTTACATTTTGTTTTCAAGATGTTTCAATCTCAGTGTATTTGATGTTTCGGTGGGTTTTAACTCCATCGATAAATTCGTTTATACAGTTCACAGGATCCAAATTGCCTGTTATTATTTAAACGGGGGAATTATGAAGGAAATATATTTTCGCGATTATGAACAATTTATGGATGATCTTATGGAAGCCGATCATCAAAATGAATCCGTGCGTATTCATTTTTTATCGCTGGTCGATGCGTTAGAGACTTTGGAGCAGGTCATCATATTACAAATGGCCACGCAGAAACTTCATGTGCCTTGTGTTTTATATTTTCCGCTTCCAGATCCAGACGTTATGTCAAAAGGGGAGTACGAAAAATATATTCATGAACTTTCCAAATTGGACCATATTACGCTTCAGATCAGTTAATATCTTAGAGCCTTTTCTATATGTCGTATTTGGACTAAAAAGAAAGGGCTTTAATTTTCATTTTAGAGGGAGTATGGTATAATTTTCATAAATAAGGAGGTACCTATTATGAAAGTCAATGTAGTAGGAAAAAACGTAACTGTTACACAAGGGATCTCTGATAAGATTCACAAAAAACTGGAAGTGCTGAACAAATACTTTATTGTCAGCGAGGAGGATACGGCCAATGTTTTGATTCGTACATATCCTCACAAACAGAAAATCGAGGTGACCATACCAACGAAATTTGCGATTTTACGTGCTGAGGTCGTTGATGACGATCTATACAGTGCGGTCGATAAAGTTATTGATAAACTGGAAGATCAGATTCGCCGTCAAAAAACAAGATTGACGCGTAAGAACAAAGATTCTCTGGCTCAGGCATTCATTGATGCCGATGTGGCTCAGGAAGATAATGAAGATGTCGTAGTGAAGACAAAATCCATTGAACCTCAGGAAATGAGTTTGGATGAAGCCATTATGAAGATGGAACTCCTTGGACATGATTTCTTCATCTATACCGATGATGAAACACAAAAAATCGCTGTTGTTTATAAACGATATGACGGCGGATATGGATTGATTGAAACAGAATAATAAAACCAAAAGTGCCTGCGGGCACTTTTTTTGGTATTATAAAGCTATGTATACGATTTTAGTTGTAGAAGATGAAGAGATCATTGCCCAGAAAATGAAGGACTTTCTGGAAGGATGGAATTATAAAGTGATCATCCCAAACGATTTTAAGAATATTCTTCAAGTTTTTTTAGATACGCATCCCGATCTTGTATGTATGGATATTGCGTTGCCTTATCTTAATGGGTATCACTGGGCCAATGAGATTCGAAAGATCTCACAAGTTCCGATTCTTTTTGTTTCGAGCATCGCTGATAATATGAATATCGTTATGGCTTTGAGCCAGGGAGCGGACGACTATATCACAAAACCCTTTGAGCTGCAGGTTTTGCAGGCCAAGATCCAGGCTTTACTGAGAAGAACGTATGATTTTGGCGGGAAAACTCTGGTTTTAGAACATAAAGGACTTCGATTCTTTCCTGAGGAAACACGCGCTGTATATGGTGATCAGGAAATTGAATTGACTCGCAATGAATCGAAGATCTTGATGTTGCTTCTTCAGCACAAAAATAAAGTCGTGTCTCGTGAGGAAATGATGAACTATCTTTGGAAGACCGATTATTATGTGGACGAGAATACTTTAAGTGTAAATGTCAATCGGTTGCGCAAAAAGCTGGATTCCATTGGATGTGAACAATTCATTGAAACCATTAAAGGAATGGGGTATAAAGTATGAAAGTTTTCTTTTGGTACTGTAAGGACCATTTGTATTGGATCCTTTTTCTGGTTTTCAGCTTTTTGATTTTCAGCGTTCTTTGTTTTTTATATCAGCTTGACATAGAGATCCTTCTTTACGGAACCCTTCTATGTCTTTTCTTCTTTCTGGTTTTGATCGGGGTCGATTTTTACCACTATAAAAAACGACATGATCAGCGTATTGTTATTCAAAGCGAGGCAATCGATCAGGTTTTGAACCTTCAAGATTTGACATTACCGGGAAGGGAATATCAAGCGCTTCTTCAAAAGATGGAACGAGCCCGATTGGATGCGATCCATCAAAACGAGGAGCAATTCAAAGATCATATGGACTATTTTACTTTGTGGATCCACCAGGTCAAATTACCAATCTCGGCCATGCAGCTTTTATTGGAGGAAGAGAATCTTTCCAAAGAAAAATTAAAGAGCCAGCTTCTTCGAATCAATCAGTACACAGACATGGTGTTGGCGTATCTGCGCATGAATACTTCGCAAACGGATTTTGTATTTAAGGAAATCAATCTCGATGATGCGATTCGGCAAAGCATTCGTTATTTTGCTTCTGAGTTTATTGCCCGCAATATTTCTCTTTCTTTTAAAGAAACACATCTTTTTGTTCTCAGTGATGAAAAGTGGCTGGTCTTTGTCATAGAACAGCTTTTATCCAATGCGTTGAAATACACCAAACAAAATGGACAGATCAGGATCTATCTTCAAGAGGATCACAAACTTATCATTGAAGACAATGGCATAGGTATCCAGGCCAGTGACTTGCCGCGTATCTTTGAAAAAGGTTATACCGGTTTTAACGGAAGAACCGATAAAAAAGCCAGCGGTTTAGGACTTTATTTATGTAAAGAGATCTGTCAAAAGATTTCTTGTGAGATCTCTATTGACTCTAAACCAGAAAGTTATACAAAGGTATGTTTAAAATTTGATCAATCTTACAAAACTGTAAGATAAGATGCCATATTGTAAGCTCAATCTATGTCTGAAAAAAGATTTCTCTTTTAAACTGAGAGTGTATAAGGAGGAATTGAAATGTCTTTGTTAGAAGTAAAAAATCTAAAAAAAGTATACACATCACGTTTTTCAGCCAACTCGGTCCAGGCATTGAAAGATGTAAATCTCAATGTCGAAAAAGGAGAATATGTCGCCATCATGGGAGAATCGGGTTCCGGGAAAACGACGCTTTTGAATATTTTGGCATCTCTTGATCGTCCGACCAGCGGATCGGTTACTCTCAATGGAAAAGATTTGACAAAGATCCCGGATAAAATGCTGGCATCGTACCGAAGAAAAAATTTGGGGTTTGTTTTTCAAGACTTTAATTTATTAAATAATTTTTCCAATCAGGATAATATTCTTTTGCCTTTGGTTTTATCCAATCAAAAGCCGAAGGATATGTTTCGTTTGTTGAAACCGCTGGCAAAGCAGCTGGGTATCACGGAAATCCTGTCAAAATACCCTTACGAGATCTCCGGAGGACAGAAACAAAGGGTTGCCGTTGCCCGGGCTGTGATCACGAATCCGGAGCTGATCTTAGCGGATGAACCCACAGGAGCACTGGACTCAAAATCAACGGAAGAACTGCTGATGTTGTTTGATCAGCTGAATCAAAATGAACAAACCATCTTGATGGTCACACATTCAACCAAAGCGGCTTCACATGCCAAACGCGTCTTGTTTATCAAAGACGGCGAAGTGTTTCATCAAATCTATCGCGGTGATCGTACGATCGATCAAATGTATGAGGTAATATCCGATACATTGACGCTCTTGGCAACAGGTGGTCGCCATGCTTAAAGGTTTCTATTTTCGACTGGCTGTTGATCATTTAAAAAAGAATGCGAAGATGTTTCTTCCGTTTTTGTGTTCCAGTTCTTTGACGGTCATGATTTTTTATTTGGTGTATTCACTCTCCCATAATGAAGGTTTAAACTCTTTAGCCGGTGGGGAATATGTACAGATGTTACTGTCTTTGGGGGTTGGCGTGATCGTCATTTTCTCTGTGATCTTTCTGTTTTATACACACTCTTTTTTGATGAAACGAAGAAAACACGAATTTGGGATCTATAATATCCTGGGGATGGAGAAAAAACATATTGCCCGAATCATTTTTTATGAAACCCTGATGAGTCTGGTTCTCTCTTTGGCTTTAGGAATTGGAGCCGGGATCTTATTTGATAAATTGTCCTATCTGATGATATTGAGATTATTATCTTATGATGCCGGTTTAGGTTTTTATATTTCCGGACCAGGAATCTTTTACAGTTGGATCTTATTTTCACTGATCTATCTTTTGATTTATATTTTTTCACTCTTTCAGATCCAGATGACAAAACCGATCGATCTGATTCGTTCGCACCAGGTGGGGGAAAAAGAACCGAAAACAAAATGGCTCCTTACTTTCCTTGGTATCGTTTGTTTAAGTATTGGTTATTATCTGGCTGTTTCGATCCAAGATCCTTTGAGTGCTTTTACCTTTTTCTTTATTGCGGTCGTTCTGGTCGTTTTAGGGACGTATCTTCTCTTTACGACCGGAAGTATCACACTTCTTAAGCTCTTGAAGAAAAATAAGAACTATTATTATAAAACAAGACATTTTATCAGTCTTTCGAATATGATTTACCGAATGAAACAGAACGCGATTGGATTGGCCAATATCTGTATACTGTCTACGATGGTGCTGGTGATATTATCAACGACATTATCGCTTTGGATGAGCATTGATTCGATCATTGATTCTCGCTTTCCTCGAGAAGTTCAAATTGCAATGCGAGGGTATGATCTTGCGACATCGAAGGAAAAACTTATTTCGGTTCTGGAGTCAAATGAAGTCAAGGCTGAGGATATTATGCTGTATCGATACAGCTCCATCAGCGGGTTATTGGAAGAGGGGAATTTGAATACGGATACTTCCAAGGCCTCACTTTCAAATATGGGTGATGTCGTCTCCTTATACTTTATCCCTTTGGAGGATTATAATGAATCAACCCATCAACATTTGACATTAAATGAGGACCAAGCGTTTGTTTATGGAACGGATCAAACATTCAAAGAAGATCGTTTGAAAGTGGGAGATGTAAGTTATCAGATCAAAGATACTTTATCCACTTTTATGGACAATCAGGAAGAGGGCTCCAGTATCGGTAATAATTATTTTGTTGTCGTATCGGACTATGAACAAGTTCTTCAAATGCAGAAGATCCAGGAACGTCTTTATGCAGATTCCTACAATACGCCGACAACGATGTTATCGTTTAATTGCGATCAGGATCATCGCTCTCAGGAAAAAATTGCTTCATTATTTCAAGTTTTAAATGTTGATGAAGGTGACACATATCAGGATCTGGTCTACATTTATACCAGTACAAAAGATTCTTCTTATCATGATACGCTTTCTTTGTATGCAGGATTCTTGTTTTTGGGCATCTTCTTGAGTATACTCTTTATCATCGCAACCGTATTGATCATGTATTATAAACAGATCACCGAAGGGCTTCAGGACCGCCAACGGTTTGAGATCATGGCCAATGTCGGTCTGGAAAAAAGAGAACTCAAGCGCTCTATCAACTCGCAGGTTTTAACGGTCTTCTTTTTGCCGCTTCTTGCAGCGGGAATCCACTTGTTGTTTGCGTTTCCTTTGATTGATAAGCTGCTTCGTCTTTTGTATTTTGATGATACGAAACTCTTTATTCAGGTCAGCATCGGTTGTTTTTTGATCTTTGTTGTGGTGTATAGTATCGTATATCTGCTTACTTCTAAAGTGTATTACGGTATTGTAAGGAGGCATGGATGAAAAAAATAGGAAAATTTATACTGGGCATTTTATTGATCTTTGTCTGTGCGGGTTCTGTTCTTGTTTATATGGGGTATAAAGAGTATCAGAATGCCCTGGCTGTACAAGGCTTGACCGATAAAATCGACGAGATCCAAAGCCAGGAGAATTATGTTTCTTTAGAACAGCTTCCGTCAGTTTATCTGGATGCGGTCGTGGCGGTGGAGGATCATGACTTTTATCATCATTCTGGTATTGATATGGAAGCCATTGGCCGGGCCGTATTGACCAATATCAAAGAACTGTCGCTTGTCGAAGGCGGCTCAACGATCACCCAGCAGCTGGCTAAAAACCTATACTTTTCCCAGAACAAAAATTTTGTCCGAAAGATCGCTGAATTTTTCATGACATTGGATCTGGAAAAACATTATTCCAAAAAAGAGATCCTGGAACTCTATATCAATTCGATCTATTTTGGGGATGGCTATTATGGGATACGGGAAGCTTCCTTAGGTTATTTTGGAATCGAACCGGCCAACATGGATTTGGCACAGTCTGTGATCCTGGCTGGAATTCCTAACGCTCCCAGTGTCTATTCCTTGAATCATTCGCCCGATCTTGCCAGACAGCGTGCCCATCAGGTGTTGAAACAAATGGTCAAATATGATGTTTGTTCGCAAGAAGATGCCGATGCGATTGGGCAGGATATAGAGCGTACAATCGCTCAATACAACTAAATTAGTTTTTTATAAATCTACCTTTTCAAATACTTTTTCTATGATATAATATTGGAGATAAGGAGGTACTTCCCATGGGATTTATGGATAAGGTTAAAGATTTCGTAGCACCTATTGAAGAAGAAGATGAAGGATACGAAGCACAGCCTGTAGAAGCTGCTAAAGAAGTTGAGGCTGAACCTCAGAATCGATATGAAAGACCTAAAGCAAGAACGAACTCTTCAACATTGAACGCAAAAACAAAAATGGTTTTGTTTGAACCAAGAAGTTTCGGTGAAGCAGAAGAAGTGGGTACTCGTTTAAAAGAAGGTCGTGCGGTTGTAGTGAATCTTCATAAATTGGATCGTGATTATGCTCAGCGCACTATTGATTTCTTGACGGGTGTTGTTTTCGCTTTAGACGGAAAAATTCAGAAGATTGGTCAGAATGTCATTTTGTGTTCTCCGGCTGAAATTGGAGTACAAGGATCAATTTCATTAGGAAATCCTGATGATTTCGAAGACTAATTACAGTACGAATACAAGAAATTCATATTATAGAGGTCATGAACTATTTATAGCGAAGATGCAGGATCATATTGACTTTGTCAAGAAGACGCATCGCTATGTTCAGACCTCTTTTTTATCGCCGGTTGAACAAACAATCTTAAAACAAATCCTACCCAGGGACCTGTATCTATCGTTTTATGGAGGATTTGATCAGGCACAAAGAAAAATAGCTTTTATCAGTGAGATGGAAGTAGAACCCGATTACGATTATGTCCTTTTATCCAGCGTTTATAGTAAAGAAAAAAGAGAATTGAGTCATAAAGATGTACTGGGTGCGCTTATGCACTTGGGAATCAAACGGGAACAGCTGGGAGATCTGATCGTACAGGAAGAAAAGATCTTTGTTTTATGCAAAGAGATCATGGCTTCTTTTATCAAAAATGAATGTAGGCGAATTGGAAATGTTTCTGTCCATTTTAAGGAAGACTATACAGCGGATATCCAAATTGTTCAAACCCAGCCGGTTATTGTGGTTTGCAGCTCTTTAAGAATGGATGCTATCGTGGCCTGTCTGGGGAAATGTTCACGCGCAAGAGCTGCTGAAATGATCAAGAAAGGGTATGTGAAATTGAACGATGTTGTTCTTGAAGAAAATTGCCGATTATGTAATAATGATTACGTTTCCATACGTAAAACAGGACGTTTTCGATTTCTTGAAGTCGAAAATAGGACGCGCAAAGATCGTCTGGTTTTACGATTTGAAAAATTTATATAGGCAATGAGAAAGACACGTCACAACGTGAGTTTCTTCTTAGAGAGCAGTCGGATGGTGAAAAGACTGCAGGAAATACGTTCTGGTATCCCTTTCGAGCTGAACTTCTGAAAATTAAGTAAGAAATTCCGGAGCATTCCGTTATCAAAATGAAGGGCATGGTTTTATAACCGTGAACTAAGGTGGTACCGCGTTTTTAACGTCCTTGGATAGGACGTTTTTTTTATTTAAAGGAGGATAAACATGGATTACAAGGAAACACTGCACATGCCTAAGACCGCTTTTGAGATGCGTGGTAAATTACCAACGAAAGAACCAGGTATCCAAAAACGCTGGCAGGATCAGAAATTGTATGAAAAGATGCTGGAGAAAAGAAAAGACGCTCAGTCTTTTGTGCTGCATGATGGCCCGCCATACGCCAATGGTGATATTCATTTAGGGCATGCCTTAAATAAGATCTTAAAGGATGTGATCAACCGTTCTCATTTTATGCTGGGAGAAAAAGTTCCGTATATTCCAGGATGGGATACGCATGGACTTCCGATTGAGACAGCGGTTACAAAACTGGGATACGATCGTAAGAAAATCGGGATTGCCGAGTTCCGTAAAATTTGTTATGACTTTGCGATGGAACAGGTGGAAAAACAAAAGAAAGGTTTTCTGGCTTTAGGTTCGATTGGGGATTATGATCATCCTTACATCACATTAAAGAAAGAATTTGAAAAACATCAGATCGAGATCTTTGCCGACATGGCAATGAAAGGATTGATCTATAAAGGCTTAAAACCGGTTTACTGGTCCCCAAGCAGTGAATCTGCACTGGCGGAAGCGGAAGTAGAATATAAAGACATCAAATCTCCTACCATCTATGTCAAATTTCAGGTCAAAGATGGAAAAGGAGTTTTAGATACGGACACTTACTTTGTGATCTGGACCACTACGCCTTGGACCATTCCAGGCAACCTGGGAATCTGTGTTCATCCGGATATGACATATGCTCTGGTGGATACGGACAAGGGAAAACTGGTAATGTTGGAAGAATTGGTTGAACAGTTATGTCCAAAATTTGAATGTGAACGCTTTGAAATCGTGGATACGTTTAAGGGAAAAGAATTTGAATATATCACTTGCACGCATCCGCTGTATCCAGAACGGGAAAGTTTACTGATGCTGGCGGATTATGTAACGGCAGATGCCGGTACAGGCTGCGTTCATACGGCCCCTGCGTTTGGTGAAGATGACTTTAACACCGGAATGCGTTATAAACTTCCGATCTACTGCAATGTGGACGAGCAGGGAAAAATGATGGAAGACTGCGGTGAATGGCTGGCGGGTCAATATGTGGAAGATGCCAATAAGACCGTAACCGTTCGTTTAGATGAATTAGGCGCTTTACTGAATCTGACTTTTATTACGCACTCGTATCCTCATGACTGGCGTACGAAGAAACCAATCATTTATCGTGCAACGACGCAGTGGTTTGCTTCCATCGATAAGATTCGAGATCAGCTTCTGGATCAAATCCATTCGATTTCCTGGGTGCCTGCCTGGGGTGAAGGAAGAATGCACAATATGATTGCCGATCGCGGCGACTGGTGTATTTCCCGTCAGCGCGCATGGGGTGTTCCGATTCCTATTTTATATGGTGAAGATGGTACGCCGCTGATGGATCCGGTTCTGTTTGAATATGCAGCCAAACTGATTGGGGAATACGGTTCCAATGTATGGTTCGAAAGAGAAGCGAAAGATTTGGTGCCGGAAGGTTACACGAATGAACATTCGCCAAACGGTATCTTTAAGAAAGAGACCGATACGATGGATGTCTGGTTTGACTCGGGTTCCAGTCATACCGGCTGTATGGTAGAGCGTGGTTATGAGTACCCGGTGGATCTTTATTTTGAAGGCTCTGATCAGTATCGTGGATGGTTCAACTCTTCCTTGATCATTGGAACGGCTGTTTATGGAAAGGCCCCTTATCGTCAGGTACTGTCTCATGGATTTGTAATGGATGAAAAGGGTGTGAAGATGTCAAAATCGCAGTGGAACGCGGTTGCGCCAGGTGAGATCACCAAAAAATATGGGGCAGACATTCTTCGCTTATGGGCAACCAGCGTGGACTACCAGGCCGACTGCTCCATGGGACAAAACATTCTTAAACAGATCAGTGAAAATTATCGTAAAGTAAGAAACACCTTCCGTTTCCTAATGGCCAATTTGGATGACAACGATTTCGGTAAGGATGACTGTCTGTCTTTTGATGAACTTGATTCATTGAATCAGTACATTCTGGTCCGCTTGAACGATGTGGTTCAGACATGTAAGAAAGCGTATGTGGAATATCGTTTTGCGGATGTGGTTCAAACTTTGAGCAATCTGATGACCAATGAATTAAGTGCTTATTATCTGGATTATACAAAGGATATTCTTTATATCGAACAAATCGATGACAATTCACGCCGTCAGGTACAGACTGTTTTGTATACGGCCATTGAAGTACTGACCAAACTGTGGGCACCAATCTTGTGCCACACTTGTGAAGAAATCAATGATTTCATGAAGTTTGATGAAGAATCCATTCATTTGACAGAATTCAAGACTTTGGATTTGAACTTTGACACAGAAGCTCTCAGAAATAAAATGGATGTATTGTTTAAAATTCGAAAAGACGTTTTGAAAGCTTTGGAAGAATCTCGTGTCAACGGTGTGATTGGGAAGTCCCTTGAAGCTGATGTGAAAGTTCATCTGGAAGAAAAAGAAAGATCGATCATGGAAGAAATCGTTAAAAATCCAGCACAATGGCTGATCGTATCTCATTTTACGTATACGGAGGAATCATTGCCGGCTTATGAAACTTGTCAGGTGCAGGTTGAACATGCGAAAGGACATGCATGTCCTCGTTGTTGGAACTATACGGAAAGTGAACACGAAGATGGACTTTGTGATCGCTGTGCTTCGATTTTAGATAAGTAAAGATAAAAAAGATGACTTGGAAGGATCAAAACTTCTGCCGTCATCTTTTTTTGTGTTTAGAATGTTTGTGTGAGGACCTGGTTCATGAAATCAATGATTCCTTGTTCCACCTCATTTTTTATTGACGCATAATTGTGGATCTCATGACGATAGCCTGGATAGACTTTGGTTTGAACTTTGTGCCCTGTCTGGATCAGCCAGTTGGAAACCTGATAGATTCCTTGGCCGTATTCTCCAACAGGATCTTGGTCGCCTCCGATATTATAGATAGGAAGACCAGCCGGAACTTTTTTTGCCCATTCGATTCCTTCGATACAAGCCATCATTTGTGTAAAATCATATAAGGATCGGTTCGTGGTGGGCTTGGTAAAAGCGTCGAATGGATCTTGGGCATGGTCGGTTTGTACATAAGGATCGCTGCAGATCCATTCGTTGCCCAGCTTGACATCGGGGATTCTTTCACACATCCAGCCCATTAGATCCGCTGTGAATTGAGGATCGCTTTCTTGTCCTTTGCCGGCATCGATGGCTTCTTTGATCTTTTTGGCCGCTTCTTTGGCGCCTCTGAAAATTCCGGCCGTTCCACAAATCGTAACTCCAGATAATTCATCTCCATATTTAGCGATAAAATCACGGGTGATGAAAGATCCCATGCTGTGGCCAAACAGAAAGTACGGAAGATTTGGATATTTTTCCTGGACGATTTCTTTTAATCGATGCTCATCTTCCATCATGGTGTGCGGTCCGGCTTCACCCCAGTCTCCCCATGTATTATTGGTCATGGCTGTTTTGCCGTGTCCTACGTGATCGTCGGCCGCTACAATAAATCCGGCTTCTGTCAGGGAAGCAATCATATGAAGATAACGTCTTGAATGCTCACCAAACCCATGAATCAGTTGAAGGATTCCCTTTGGCTTGCAGGCTGGAACATAGATCCATCCCTGGACTTGATCTCGCTGGTTGTAAGAAAGAAAACTGATTTCATGTAACATCGTAACACCTCCTAATCGTTTCTTTTCTATCTTCATCATGACGTCTTTTTTAGTGGATTACAAGTAAAATCGATGACGATTCTTATAAAATCTTAAGAAAATATAAAAAATTTCTAAAGATTATCGGAAAATAAGGTAAGATATAAAAAAGGAGATTTCATATGCGAAAAATCATTTATTCTTTGTTCCTTGTTTCTTCTTTATTGATCACAGGATGCTCTGTACCAGAAATAAGCGAAATCGAATACACGGAGGATAGCGGTGTTTTGGTGATGACAGAAACCGATGATCTGGATACGATCTATACCAAAGCTTACCAGGATGATGTATACGATACGCTTCAAACTTTGAGAAAGGAAAAAACGTATACATTGGCTGAGCCTTTCCTGGCTTCCAATCCTTATGGAACCAATACTACGGGACTCTATATCGCCTTTACTACGGATGAAAAGTCGACGGTACAATATACAGTGGAAGCTGATGGATATCCAGATTTTACTAGAACTCTAGCTGGAGAACCAAGCAAAGAACACGAATATCTTCTTGTCGGTATCATCCCGGACGTTGAAAATAAGATCACAATAACGTGCCTGGATGATGAAGGAAATGAAATCGACTCGAATGTTATCACGTATCATGCGCCAAAACTTCTTGGCAGCAAAGAAAATGTAAAACTGGAGTTGAATCGCCTGCAGGATGAATCAAAATTAACCGATGGGCTCTATGCGATGCTTGGAAATCGTACCGAAGAAGACAATAAAGAAGTTGATTTTATTCTTCTCTATGATAACGATGGTATTCTGCGTTCCGAGATCCCGGTCAAAAGTTATCGGGCCTGCAATATGAACTATGACGGAGAATGGATTTATTTCAGTATCAGTTCTTCGCAGATTGCGGCTATGGATGCCAGGGGAAGGATCCATAAATTCTATAATATGCAGGATTATCACCTGCATCATGATTATATCCTTGGTCAAAACAATGATCTGCTTGTCCTTGCCAGCAAAGAAGAGGCGGACACGGAAGAAGATATGATCTTATCGGTGGATCTGGATTCAAAAGAAGTCGATCCAATCATCGATTTAAAAGAACTTTTCCATGATTATTATCAGAAATGTTTTACCGACAGTGAAGATCCGATGGATTGGATCCATATCAATTCGATTCGATTGATCGATGAAGACAGCATTATTATCAGTTCCAGAGAAACCTCGACGATCATCAAGATCGATGATATTTACGAGAAACCAACGATTGATTATTTGATTGGTTCAAAACAGTTCTGGTCCGACAGCGGATATGATGATCTGGTATTGGAACAGATTGGCGATTTTTCGCTGAATGCCGGACAGCACTGTGTGGAGATCTGGCAGGATGAAAATCTGGAACCGGGTCAGTATTATCTCTACTTCTATAATAACAACAACGCCACGATCACTACGTATGATTATGACTACAGTCAGGATCCAGGATACTTTAAAGCATACAGCGGACTGGATGGAGAAGAGTCGTATTATACGACGTATCTGGTCGATGAAACAAATCGAACCTTTGAACTGGTCGAAGAAATTCCAGTGGCGTATTCAGCCTATGTAAGCTCGGTTCAAAAATACAAGGGAAATAAAATCGTTGACAGCGGAGAACCATTTACGGCCGTGGAACTTGATGAGCAGAACAATGTGATTCAATCGCTTGTAGGATCCGGGTCCACTTGGTGGTACCGTGTTTTCAAATATGATTTCAACGGTTACTGGTTTCAATAGAAAAAGCCTCTCGTGAGGCTTTTTTAATGCAAAGATATTTTATCTTTGTAGTTGTCTGTCACATAGATATCGTAATTTTTTGTCTGAATGTCCGGCGTTTTGGAACTAACTTTTTTTTCATCGATCCATACAGCACCGACATCTGGATAATTCTGTTCAAGAAAACTTTTTCCCTGTTCCAGGGACATACAGAATAAGGCTGTACTTAAACCATCGGCCAGTGTGGAGTCTTCACAGAAGATCGTTACACTGCGATGGTATTCAGGAGGATATCCCGTTGTCGGATCAATGATATGGGCATAGCGTTTATCGCCAACCGTATAATATCTTTGATAATCCCCGCTGGTCACAATGGCGATGGGGTTTGTCGTTTTTAGACTTAAAAGGGAATCGGAAGAATCCGGATCTTGTATGCCGATGTTCCAGGTGTCCTTATTTCCTATAAGAACCACATTGCCACCGGCATTGATAAACCCTTCCTTACATCCGTTTTCTTCCAGTTTTTCTTTGACTTTCTGGGTGGCGTAGCCTTTGGCAATGGCACCCAGATCTATTTTTAGATCAGGGTCGGTAAAATGTATTTCGTTCTCTTTGATTTGGATCTTGTCATTTCCGGAATGTTTCATGGCTTCTTCAATGGAGTTGTCCGAAGGTAAAGATCCGCTTTTTCCTTTTTCATTTTCAATCATGCCTTGTTCGCGATGATCATGCCATAGCGAAAGAAGGTTGCCTTGAGAGATATCAAATTGAGGGGCTTTCTCGTTGATTGCCATTGAGAAGCGGATCAATTCTGTCAGCTCCGGGTCAACCTTGATCCAATTTGAATATGCAAAATGGTTTAAAGTATAAACGTTGTGAATCTCATCATAAGAATCGTATTGATCAAAAAGATGATCATAATGAATATAGGTATCTTTTAAAATGCTCGTATAGTGATCAAAATCAGAAGAACTGCAGTTTGCCTGGAAGGTGATGGAAGTATCAAATCCGACATCGGTAAAGACCGCCTGATGTCTGGAAATGGAAGGATCTTTATTTCCCTGGATAAAGACGATGATACTGCAGATCAAAACAAAAAAACATACCGAAAGAGCAAGCCAGGATTTGATGGAATTTTTCATAGGAATAATTATAGTCAACCAAATCAGAAAAGTCCATGAGGATGTGAAAATGTGTCTTGAATCTTAATATCAAAAGGCATAAAATTAAAAAGTATAAATTTTAGGAGGGATTATTTATGTCATTGTTTCTGGGACCTATGTCTCACCATATTCCTGGACGTAAAGAGTTGACAGATTCAAAAGACGTAATGCCTATACTGCCAAAAAAGGAAGCGTATATTCCTTTGGCTGCCGGGGCAAATACGGATTTTGAAATCTTTGTCAAAGAAGGGGATGCCGTGAAGATTGGTACGAAACTGGCGCAGACTCGTTCTGGTTTCTTCGTGCCGATCTATTCGAGTGTTTCCGGCATCTATAAAGGATTGCAGAAACGCATGAGCACATCTTTGAAACCAGTGGATCATATGGTGATCGAATTAAGTGAAAAACCAGATCGTACAAAGGCATTAGAACCATTAGATTTTCATACCGCAACCCGGGAAGAGTGTGTTGAACAAGTTAAACAGGCGGGTATTGTCGGTTTAGGCGGTGCCGGTTTTCCAACATATGTGAAATACCAAAAAACGGAAGGCATCGATTGTGTCATTGTCAATGCGGTCGAATGCGAGCCATATATTACGGCAGACTATAAAGTCGTGATGAATGATGTTTCTCATTTTGTCATGGGCTGTGAGATCTTAAAGAAACTTGCTGGTGTGGAACACGTTTATATTGCGATCAAAAAATCACATCCAGATTTGATTTCGATGGTACAGGATGCCCTTCGTGATAAAGCAGGCATCGAAGTTCGTGCCGTTCCGGATGTTTACCCTATGGGATGGGAACGAGTTTTGGTCCGTGAGATCTTACATAAAGAATATGACCGTTTACCAGGGGAAGCGGGAGCCATTATCAACAATGCGACCACTGCGATAGCCATTGCGCTTGCCTTTGAAAAGGGAGAAGCAATCTACCAGAAATATGTTACGGTTTCTGGAGAAGGGATCAAAAATCCGCGCAATATCCTTTGTCCGGTGGGAACGCCGGTAAAAGAACTGATTGAAGCTTGCGGCGGATATACTTCGGAAAGTGTAAGATTGATTGCCGGTGGACCTATGATGGGAAAAACGATCGTGAATGATCAGTTTGTCGTAGATCGGGCCACCAATGCGATCACGGTGCTCGTTCATCATGAAGATGATAACATTGAATGTTTACGATGCGGACGCTGTTCCGATCATTGTCCGGCAGGGCTGCAGCCGGTACGTATTTCGATGGCGGTTAAGGCCGGCGATGCCAAAGAGATGGAAAAACGCGGAGCCATGAGCTGTATTGAATGTGGTTTATGTTCCTATGTTTGCCCAAGTCACATCGATGTTACAGAAAACGTAAGAAAGGCAAAGCGCATCGTTGCTTTGAAGAATAAAAAATAGGGGGCTCATGTTATGAAGTTTAATTTTCATGTAAGTCCAAGCTTAAAAGGAAATCTGACCACCCAGAAAATCATGCTGGGACTGACAGTAGGGTTGATGATCCCGTTTCTTTTATCTTGCATCTATTATGGTACGAATTATGGAATGGATTACGTTTGGCATGAAATCATTCTGTTAGTGAGTTCTTTGCTTACCATGGTGATCTGTGAATCAATTTTCGCAAAGATCTATAAGGAGAATCCAATCCATTATATGGCAAAATCCTTTGGATGGATCACAAGCATCATCTTAACGCTGATGGTGCCTGTCACAATGACGGTTTA
>NZ_CALVGO010000028.1 GCF_944327125.1 uncultured Faecalicoccus sp. | reverse complement strand
TGGACTTCGCAACGCAAATAAGGATCTGGCAGGAGATTTCTCCGGGATTGATTACAAATATTCACCCTTCCATTCAAGCCAAGATCGATTTGATCAATCAAAGATTAAAGATAATGTACACCGATGTGTCTTTTAAAAATCAAACCGTTATTCTGAACGGATTTGGGGAAGAATTTGCGAAGACATTAACCGATACCAACAACGTTTTATCGTATTATGAACTGGAATCAAAATCGCTGCAGATGCAAAAAAACGGCAATCAGCTCAAAGTATGGATGAATCCCGAAGATGGGGTGAAAGGTTCTTTGAGCATGCATTGTTTCTATGCACAGCAGGGAACCAGTATCGCTTACCGAAGCCCCTATGGGTATCAAAATGTGGGATATATTACCGGAGGGACACCTAACCGCTTTACGATTTCCTGCAATGTACAAGTGGGAAGCATTCAGATCAACAAGGAAGATTTTGAAACGGATGCCAATGCGCAAGGAGAGGCCGTTCTTTCAGGGGCTCAATATGAAGTCATTGATAATAAGACCGGTCAACGAGTGGGAGTCTTAACGATATCCGATGATCTTTCCAGTAATGTGATTGGCTCCCTTCCTACCGATAGAACGTATACTTTAAAAGAAATAAAAGCGCCTCAGGGATATAAACTGAATCCGGATTCTGTTGTAGTGGATTTTAAAAACGGGTTGGATAAAAAAATTACGATGGAAGATGAAGTCATCACCGGCTCTTTTTCGATTCGTAAAGTCAATACAGATGGAGCGCACTCTGAGATTGTAACCCCGGAACCGGATGCGGTTTTCCATGTCGTGTTGAAAAAGTATGCCGATCAATATGGTTCCATTGAAAAAGCCTGGGAACATAAAGAGGAGTTCAGTCTGCGTGAGTGGGATGAATTGACTACGGATAAAAATGGGAATGCCGTCAGTAAAGCACTTGCGTATGGAACCTATGTGATCAAACAAGTTTCTGGAAAGGAAGAAACCGATCTTTTAAAAGAAACATTTACCTTTGTGGTGGATAAAGAAAATCAGTCGGTCGTGGAATATACCATTAATAACCGCCCCAGTGATTACTATCTTCGCTTAGTAAAAAAAGATGCCAAGACGAAGGAAAGGATCGTGTATTCTTCAGCCAGTTTTCAGATCTATGACAAGGAAGGAAAACTTGTCACAATGAGAGTGGGGAATAAAGTGTATGATACGTTTTCAACCGCATCCGAAAAACAGGATTATTTAGAGGGCTCTTTTTGCGTAAAAGATGAAACAGGCTCCGTGATCACGCCATTAAAACTTAAGGCTGGAACTTATACCATCAAAGAAGTAAAATCGCCGCAAGGCTATTTATTATCCGATAAAGAAATCAAGGTGACCATTGAATCTACACATGTGATCCAGGAAGACATTCCGCTTGTTGAAGTGGAAATTTTGGATGAAAAACCAGTGGGGAAAATCATTCTTCATAAGGAATTTGAAAAAGAGGATTCTTTAGAAGTTTGTCCGCAGAAAGTTCTTTTTCAATTATGTGCCAAAGAAGACATCATGGATCCTAAAGATGGCAAGATTCTTTATAAAGCAGGAGAAACCGTTGATACAGGAGGACATGAAAATGGAATCTATTCATTAAATGAGAACAATGAACTGATCATAGAGAATCTTCCTTTGTCGGTGGATAAAACCGTTTATACTTTAGAAGAAATACAAACCAAAGAAGGTTACCAATTGTTGGAAGATAAAATCGATATAGAATTTGAGATAAAGGATGATCAAACCAAAGAATATGTTGTTTCAAAAACGGTGGAAAACAAAAAAATTCGATTAACTTCTTTAGCCACTAATAAAAGCGATGGATCCAAAGTCATCGATTCCAGACAGAAGACGATTCTGTCGGATCAGGTTCGCGTTTCCGGATTACAAAAAGGGAAAGTTTATCGTTTGATTGGGGAAATCATTGATAAGAAAACAGGAAAACCGGCAGAAGTCGATGGAGAAAGTTTAAAACATGAATTAAATTTTGTGGCCAATGAAGAAACGATGGAAAACCTCTTTTTCCTGGAAGAAAAAATGCTGGAGCCTGGAGAGTATGTCATCTATGAAACGCTGCTTTGTGAAGACGGACATGTACTGGCCAGACATCAGGACATTGAAGATGATAAGCAAACATTTACCGTTATCAAAACGAAAGATCTTGCCATCAAGAAAATCGATTCTAAGACCAACAAAAGTATCAAAAATTCGGAGTTTGAATTTACTTTGTTCAAAGATGCGCAATGTAAAGAGATTTTCGAGGTAGGAGAGACAGATTTATCCAATGGAGTGGCAAAGTGGAAACATTTAAAAGAAGGAACCTATTATTTAAAGGAAACAAAAGCGCCAGAAGGGTACGTTTTACCAAATTCAGTATATAAAGTTGAAATAAAATCCAGGGAAGTACTGATCAATGGAAAAAAATGGGGGATTGAAGACGATGTTATTGAAATCGTGATCAAAAATACGAAGGTTCCTAAAGTACACACAGGTATTTCCGGACGTAATTCGGCATTCTATTTATGGTTGTCGGTGTTTGCGAGTGTTTCCATCGCGATTGTTTTGATACAGTGGATACGAATTCATAAAAAACAGTTTTAGGCAGTCTTGGCAGGCTGCCCTTTCGCTTGCATTTTAGACCAAAATAACATAAAATTTCTTCATGAGTGAGTATGAGGGAAGATCATTTTTTAAGGATGGAGCCTATAATATAAAAAGAACGATGGAACTGGATCCGGCAGCCCATTCCAAATGGGAAGTTTTTTGGCTGTATCCTCATATCAAAGCCATCGGGCTTCATCGTATTGCTCGCTGGCTTTGGGACCATCATCGAACGTTTCTGGCTCGATGGGTTTCTAATATTGCCCGCAAGTGGACAGGAATCGAGATCCATCCCGGAGCTACGATAGGAAGAGGACTTGTGATTGATCATGGCATGGGGGTTGTGATCGGAGAGACCGCGATCGTAGGCAATGATTGTCACCTCTATCACGGTGTGACTTTGGGCGGCACAGGAAAAGAACATAAGAAACGGCATCCAACTTTAAAAGATGGAGCGTATGTAGGTTCCGGTGCGAAATGTCTCGGAAATATTGTATTAGGAAAAAATTGTAAGATTGGCGCCAATGCTGTCGTTCTGATCGATGTACCAGACAATGCGACAGCGGTAGGAATGCCGGCGCGAATCATTGAAAGGAATAAGATGTAATGTGGAAGTATCGTTGTAAAACTCATTTGCTTTCGCTGATTGGTTCGTTTTTGATTGGAACGCTTTTTGGGGCGATCACCTTTTTTGTATACGGGGATACCATGCAGATGTACATGCAGGAAATTGCCCGGGAATTTTCCAGCAATCCGGAGCTTTTGGCATCTGTTGAAGCGATTCTTTTAAATCCGGTGATCCAGTCGATAGGAACGGGAATTATTTTTGCCGGACTGGTCAATGTGGTGATGCTCGTCCAGCAGCTTTTCAGTAAAAGTTCGTATGCGCCGTTTATCTTTTTGGCCTTGATGATGTTTGCCTCTGTGTACCTGTTGATGATTGGCATCTTACTTTTGATCCCGGCGGTTGTCGTATGCATTTATGGTATGGTGACGCTAAGAAGCTCGTTAGCTTTTGAGAGACACCAAAGGAATATCAATGACGATGCTGAAATCGTTCGAATCTATAAGATCCATCATCAACTCAATCCAGAATATCAAAAGATGGCCATGGAATGCCGAAAGAATATCCGTAAAGTTTCTTCCATCTGTGTTTTAGGCGTTCTGGCAGCTTTGTTTGTGATGTTCTTTATCCAGAATTTTATTGTATTGCTCATATTGATGATCTTCTTCTTTATGGCATTCAATTACTTAATGCGATATTACGCAAGCTCTTTGATGCCGATTCGTATGCTTTTGTATCAAAACTGTGATCCGGAAGCCTGTGCCAGTGCGATCATTTATTTCTCTACAAAAAGAAATGGAAAAATCAAACTGACAAACCGGCTTCTTCTGGCGCAGTCTTTGATTTATATGGATGATCCTGAACTGGCCATGGATGTATTGATTGATTTTCCTCGCCGTGACCAGGCCAGTACTTTGCAGTATTGGTCATTGATGGCAACGATCAATTACATGCTCAAAGATGAAGATGCTTTGGAGCGCTGTAAGCAGGAGGCAGGAAAAGTCCATATGAACTATGGCCCTCAGGGAATCATGGTGCAAAGTGAAGAACTGGCGTCGATCCAAAATAAAATGGATCTGATGAATGGTCAGCTCAACACGTGTAAAAAGTTTTATCTTCAGGCATTGAAGAAAGCCGTCATGCCTTTCCAGCAAGTGGATGCCTGCTATTATATCGGAATGATCTCTTTTGTCGAACAAGATTATTCTTTAGCCAGTATGTATTTTGAAAAAGTGATTTCTTTAGGAAATAAAATGGCATTTGTGCAGAAGGCAAAGCATTTTCAGTCGAAGATCGATGCGATGGATCTTCGTCCTTCTCAAGAAGAAATATAGTTGAAAGTTGTTCGAGAATTGAGTATAATCTCAATTGTTGAAAGCGTTGATCAGGAGTAGTAATATGAAGCTTCTCTGTATAGAGAATCAGACTCACCGGCTGTAAGGTCTGAACAAAGAAGGCATATGAATTCACCTGTGAGCAAGAGTTAAAAGCTCTTCCGTTTCATACGGTTATCATGAAATCAAGTGCGTAAAAGACGAAACAGGATGGTACCGCCGTGACTGGCTCCTGTGCTCGTCTTTTTTTATTTTAGAAAGGATCATAACAATGGAACAAATTGAAAATCTAGCGAAACAAGCTTTGCAGCAAATCCAGGAATGTACGCAAATGAAAGAACTGAATGATCTTCGTGTGTATTATCTGGGAAAAAAGGGTCCGGTACAGGAATTGATGAAAAACATGAAAAATCTGTCCCCGGAAGAAAGACCAATCTTTGGTCAGCAGGTCAACCAGTTAAAAGGGCAGATTGCCGAAACCATTGAACAAAAAAAAGAAGAACTGGCCATGAAGGAAATGGAAGAAAAGATCGAGAAGGAAAAAATCGATATCACCCTTCCAGGAAGAAAACCCGTTGTAGGCAATATGCATCCATTGAATCTGATCACCCAGGAACTGGAAGACTTGTTTATCGGTTTGGGATATCAGGTCATTGAAGGCAATGACATTGTCAGTGATGAATATTGTTTTGAACGTGCCAATATTCCTAAGGATCATCCCGCAAGAGATATGCAGGATTCTTTGTATATCGATCCTAACTGGCTGTTAAGAACGCATACTACAGCGATCCAGATGAAGGTTCTGGAAGAAAGTGCACCCAATCTTCCAATCAAAGTGGTGTGCCCGGGCAAAGTCTATCGCCGTGATGACGATGATGCGACACATTCTCATCAGTTTATGCAGATGGAAGGACTTGTCATTGGGGAACACGTAACCTTATCCGATCTAAAGGGAACTTTGGAATTCATGGCTAAAAAGCTTTTTGGACAAGATCGTCAGATCCGTTTTCGACCAAGCTTTTTCCCATTTACAGAACCAAGCGTTGAAGTGGATGTTTCCTGTCATATCTGTAACGGAAAAGGATGCCCGACATGTAAAAATACAGGGTGGATCGAGATCCTGGGAGCTGGAGAAGTCCATCCTAATGTCTTGAAAATGGCTGGATATGATCCGGACAAATGCTCAGGATTCGCCTTTGGTGTTGGAATTGAACGTGTAGCGATGCTGAAGTATGGGATTGATGATATTCGTCATTTCTATACCGATGATCTTCGTTTCTTAGATACGTTCAAACGGTATGAGTAGGAGGAATCAACATGCGAACTTCAAGAAAATGGCTTTCACAATATATGGATATTTCCGATCTGAGTATCGAGGAAATGGCTCAGAAGATCACCGATGCCGGTTTGGAGGTAGAAGGGATCGAGCACCAGTCTCAGGGGACCAACCTGGTGATTGGAGAAGTGTTAGAATGTGTAGATCATCCAGACAGTGATCATCTGCACTGTACCAGGGTCAATGTTGGAAATGAAATTTTGGATATTGTCTGCGGGGCCCCGAATGTACAGGCCGGGCAGAAAGTCATCGTGGCTAAAGCCGGTGCAAAATTGCCGGGCGGTGAAATTAAAAAAGGTGTGATTCGCGGACAGGAAAGCAATGGGATGATCTGCTCCTTGCTGGAACTGGGAGTGGATCCGCATCTTTTGACCGAGGAACAAAAAGCGGGAATTGAAGTACTTCCTGAAGACGCCCCGGTAGGCAATACGGATCCATTAGCGTATCTGGGATGGGATGATGAGATCCTGGATATTGGGCTGACACCGAATCGAAACGATTGTCTTGCAAGTTTTAACATGGCTATGGAAGCCGGTGCCATCTTAAACCGTAAGGTCCAACTGCCATCTTATAAAGGAGCCAGTGACTGTGGAACACCAACGCATCTTCAGGTTTCGTCAAAAACAGAAAAATGCCCATTGTTCCTAGGAAAGGTCATTGGAAGCATCACCATCAAGGAAAGTCCCAAATGGATGAAGGAATTGTTACGCGCTTCGGGAATGCACTCCATCAACAACGTTGTCGATATTTCGAATATTGTAATGTTAGAGACAGGGCAGCCAATGCATTTCTATGATAAAGATGCCATCAAAAACCAGGAGATCACGGTACAGGATGGTTTTGAAGAAGGTTACACGGCCTTGGATGGAGTCACTTATGCCTTGAAACCAGAAGATATTGTCATCACGAACTCTGGTAAACCCATCGGTATTGCCGGTATCATGGGAGGCGATGACTCCAAGATTCTGGATACAACCAAGGGGTTGATCATTGAATGTGCCATTTTTGATCACGTTTCCATCCGAAATACCGCACGCCGTCTCAATCTGGCTACCGAATCCAGTATTCGCTATCAGAAAGGAATTGAACCGCTGGCAGCCCAAAAGGCATTGGACCGTGCCGTTCAGCTTTTGATTGAATATGCCGATGCCAAAGACATCGAGGAAACCGTGCAGTATGGCAAAACACCTTATGAACCGCAGACATTGACCTGCACCGTGGATGCCATCAACGGCCGCTTAGGAACGGACTTTACAAGCGAAGAAGTCATGGATGTCTTTAAACGTCTTCAATGGGATCCAAAGATGGAAAAAGATCATTTTCAGGTGTTCATCCCAAGCTATCGGAATGATGTCGAGGGAATGGCCGATCTAAGTGAAGAAGTGATTCGCCTGATTGGATACGATCGTCTGCCGAGTACGCTCCCTCAGATGGAAATGACGGAAGGGAAATTAAATGAGAAACAAAGATTGATGCGTTATCTCCGTGCTTACTTTACAGGGCAGGGGTTGCAGGATGCGATGACTTATACATTGGTATCCACAAAGAAAAAAGAAGATGCGATCCTGAGTGTAGGCGATGCCATCGAACTGGCCAGCCCTATGAGCGAGGAAAGACGCTTTATTCGTACCAGCATCCTTCCAAGTCTGCTGGATGTAGTCAGCTATAACCAGGCTCGTCACATTCCGGATGTCAATGTATTTGAATTAAGCGATGTAGCTTCGAAACAAGAGACGAAAACCCATGGAGCTTTCATACTCAGTGGCAAACTTCAAGAGACTCGCTGGGCAGGGTATGAACTGCCTGCGGATTTCTATACAGCCAAAGGGTTGATGGAAGAGATCCTGGAACATGTAGGAATCAATTCAAAGCGAATCTCATTTACTGAAAATACTATGGATACGACACATTTCCATCCGTATCGTTCCGCTCAGATCAAGTTGGGGAATGAAACACTGGGAATCATCGGAGAGATCCATCCAAAATATGCCCAGGAATGCGATTGCAAAGGTGTGATCCTTTGTGAATTTGATGTGGATATGCTTACAGAAGCCAAGAAATCAAAAATCAAGTATACTCCAGTTTCAAAATATCCAAGCGTTCAGCGAGATCTTGCCTTTGTGATCGATCGCTCGATGCCGGTTCAAAATGTTGTGGATGTGATCCAGAAACATGGAAAACTGGACAAGGAAATGATCATTCGCAATGTGGAAGTATTCGATGTTTATCAGGGGGAACATGTCAAAGAAAACGAAAAGAGCGTGGCTCTTTCCATTGTGTTCCAGAGTGATCAAAAGACATTGAAAGAAGAAGAAATCAATACGATCTATAATGCGGTCATTGAAAGTATTCAGAAAGAATGCAATGCTTCATTAAGAAGCTGATCAAGTGCACTTCGGTGCACTTTTTTGATATAATCTACTTAGGTGAACGCTATGAAAAAATACATAATATCAATTGATCAGGGAACCACGAGTACCCGTGCCGTGTTGTTTGATCAGAATCAGGAAATCGTAAAAATTTCCCAGGAAGAGATCCACAACAGTTTTCCTTGTCCGGGGTGGGTGGAACAAGATGCCAATGAAATCTGGCTTTCTACTTTGTCTTGCTTATCCAAACTTTTTATGGATGGTCAGATCCAGCCTTCTCAAGTAGCCTCGATTGGCATTACCAATCAAAGGGAGACCACGGTTGTCTGGAACAAAAAAACAGGTATGCCGATCCATAATGCGATTGTCTGGCAATCCAGACAAACCGCTTCGATTGTGGAACGATACAAAAAGATGGGAGTTGAACCAAAAGTCAAAGAGAAGACCGGGCTCGTGCTGGATCCGTATTTCAGTGCCACTAAGATTCGCTGGATCCTGGAAGAAAAAAACATCACCGATACACAGGATTTGTTGTTTGGGACCATTGACACATGGCTGGTATGGAAAATGACAAATGGCAAAGTGCATGTCACTGATGTCAGCAATGCATCAAGAACGCTGCTTATGAACATTCATACCTTGGATTGGGATCCAGAGCTGTTGGAACTTTTTGAAATCCCTCGAACAATGCTTCCGGATATCGTAGATACATCGGGAGTGGTAGGGGATATCGATCCTGTGCATTTCTTTAATACATCCTGTCCGATTGGAGCTATGGTAGGCGATCAGCAGTCTGCTTTGTTTGGGCAGTCCTGTTTCCATAAAGGAGATGTAAAGAACACCTATGGAACCGGCGGATTTATGTTGATCAATACCGGTGAAGTTCCTGTTCTTTCTGAACACGGTCTGGTTTCCACGGTTGCCTGGAAAATCAAAGATCAGATTGCCTATGCTTTGGAAGGAAGTATCTTTGTCTCCGGCTCGCTGATTCAATGGCTTCGGGATGGATTGAAATTCTTTAAATCGGCCAAGGAAAGTGAACAGCTGGCTTGCGATGTGGATTCCTGTAATGGCGTTATGATCGTACCGGCTTTTACCGGATTGGGGGCCCCTTATTGGAATGATCAGTGTAAAGGAGCTATCTTTGGACTGACCCGGGGTACAGATATTCGTCACCTGACAAGAGCGGCTCTGGAGAGCATGGCGTATCAAAGCAAGGATCTTGTTTTGGTAATGGAAGAAGACCTACATCAGAAGATCTCATCGATCAAGGTTGATGGGGGAGCCAGCGCTAACCATTTCTTGAATCAGTTTCAAAGTGATATTTTAGAGATTCCGGTATACAAAAGTGAAATGACCGAGGCAACGGCGTTAGGAGCCGCCCGTCTGGCTGGACTTGCGGTAGGTTTATACGAAATGGAAGATTTCAAGGATGGAAATGCGGAAGTCTTTTATCCGCAAAGGGATCATGAAAGTGTAGAAAAGCTTTATGATCAATGGAAGAAAGCCGTAAAGGCGACACAAATGTATTAAAGATCGACTTCATAGCCGATCTTTTTTTGTGAGGCATAAATATTTATTGATGAAACGGGCCAAGCCGTCTTCATTGTTGGAATACTCTGTTTGGTATGCGGCAACTTTTTTGATTTCATCGCTTCCGTTTTTCATCGCCACACCCATTCCGACCGATTGTATCATTTCTATATCATTTCCGGCATCGCCAAATGCGATACAGTTATCTAAGTCAATACCTAGATATTGTGTGAGTTTCTGGATCGCAAAACCTTTACTGATGCGATGGTCTACATATTCATAACAGTCTCTTCCGGAAGGAAATCCATATAGCCTATCATTTTTTAAATGAGAGGCCCGTTCTAGAATTACAGGCATATCTTTTTCATCGAAAATCATAAAGAATTTATTCATAGACCGATTTTTTAAGAATTCCTTGATATCAACTTGAATTAAGGATTCTCCAAACATCTTTGTCCTTCGGATCCACTCGGGGGTTATTTTGGATGTATACCTTCCTGGACCATAGAGAACCTGAAAGATTAAGGGAAGATCTTCGAAATGTTCGACCACAGAGATCAATTCTTCACCATCCATTAAATAGTAATCAGTCTTTATCTTTTCCTGAAGGTCGTAGATCACCGATCCGTTCATTGCCAGAATAAAGCGAACCAAACCCTTTAATCCCCATTCTGATAATTTATATTCCACACTTTCCGGGCAGCGTCCAGTCGCCAGGCATATTTGAATGCCGTTTTCTTTTGCCTTTTTTAAAATGTGCCGTGTATACTCGGATACTTGTTTATTTGAATCCAGTAGAGTTCCATCCAGATCCGTGATGATTGCTTTGATTTCTTTCATGCGAACCTCCTATATTTTTTTAATCATACCGTATTTCCCAAAGAAATAAACAGGACTTAAAAGAAATCAGTTTCCGGAATCTTTTTTCCTCATTTCGTTATAAATGTGGAAAGAAAATTGTGGAAATCGATGTAAAACGCTTTCATATCTAAAATATTTACACTTTTTTTTAGATTTTGTAAGCTAAGGACGTAGAAAACGAAAGGAGAGATTGACATGAAAGTCAAGATGATTGGGTTAGGAAAAATGGGAATGAATCTGGCCCTGAACATGAAAGATCATAATGTAGAAGCGGAAGGTTTTGATGTCAGTGAAGAAGCAAGAAAAAAAGCCGAGGAAAGTGGAATCAAAACGTATGCTTCATTGGAAGAACTCACAAACGATAGTGCGCAAAACATTATCTGGGTTATGCTTCCTGCTGGAAAAATCACCAATGGAACATTGGCCGAGTTGGCTGGCCTTTGTAAAAAGGGAGATATCGTCATCGACGGTGGTAACTCGGATCACCGAGACAGTCTGAAAACAGCCAAAGTCATGGAAGAAAAAGGAATTTACTTCTTTGACATTGGAACTTCCGGAGGCGTATATGGAGCTCGTCATGGAGCCAGCTTTATGGTTGGAGGAGATCCTGAAGTGTTTGAAAACACATTAAAAGATTTCCTGGAATCCATTGCGGCACCGGATGGATGTCTGTATACAGGAAAAACAGGCAGCGGTCATTATTTGAAAATTGTTCACAACGCCATGCTTTATGGATATATGCAAACATTAGGAGAAGGTTTTGAACTCTTAGAGAAGAGCGAATTTGATTATGACCTTGCTCATGTTGCCGAATCCTTGGGAAAAACCAGCGTTATTCGAGGATGGCTTTTGGAACTGGCAGCAAATGCATTTAGAAAAGATCCAGATCTGGAAAAAATCAAGGGAGTTGTTGGTGCCAGCAAGACAACAGGATGGACGATCGAATCCGCTTGTGATCTAGGCGTTCCTGTACCCGTTATCTCTTTATCCCTAATGATGAGACTTCGTTCGAAACAAGACGATTCATTTGCAGCCAAAGTTGTTGCTTCTTTAAGAGATGAAGTTGGAGGACACAAGGCACAGGCAAAATAGTTAGGAGGATCAAAATGTGGTTTTATAAAATCGAAAAAGATTTAAAGCACAAAAAACTCCATGTTGTCTGGAATACATTGATGACATATATGATTCGCGTCGTTGGTGTGGCAGGCATTATCTGCTGCTTCACAAACCTCGCATTGGGTGCTCTGGCCAGTCTTGCTTTCCTGGCGATATTGCTTGGATATTATTTGTATAAATATGGGACTTTGGTTCAGGTTCTGCACGCTCACGAGAAAAAAGATCTGTTGGAATCAAAAGGAAGCCGTTATTCATTTAAAGATCCTTTAACGGTATCAGTTCCTTTACCAAGTGATATGAGGTAACAATAGTGGACCGTAAAGAAAAAATATTGGAGATCTTACTTCAGTCCAAAGATCCAGTGACTACCATAGAAATCTCAAAAAAGCTAGATGTTTCTTCAAGAACGATTCGATCGGATCTAAATCAGATCGAGTCTCTGGTTTTGGCAAATGGATGCCGTTTAATGAAGAAACCCCATGTCGGAATATGGATCGAAGGAAGTCAGGAAAATAAGAATAAACTATTCCTTCAGTCCTCGATGGATATGTCTTCTATGCAGGCTTATTCAAAAGAATATCGGATCTCTGGGATTTTGGCACAGATCCTCTTGAGCAACAGCCGCGTCTATCCGCAGTATTTTGCCGAAACTTTCTATGTGAGCCGATCAACGATCGATAAAGATTTGCTTGAGGTTGAAAAATGGCTGTCACAGCACAATCTGACATTGGTTCGCAAAGAAAACCAGGGCTTGTATATCGATGGAAATGAGAAGGATATTCGTAATGCGATATCCAATCTGGCAGGGCAGTTGAATCGGAAGAACGTTCCGTTTATGGAAGTCGTTCATAAACACTCTAACGAAAACGAAGAGAAGATCAAGAATCTGGTCACTAAATGGAGCCAGGACAATCACATTCATTTGAATGAAGTCAATATTAATAACTTAACGTTTCATATTCTTATCATGATGATCCGTATTCATCAGCAGAAAACGTATCTCACCGATCGAGAATTTGATTCGGAACAGTTAAAAAGTTTAAGAAATGCAGAAATCGATAAACTGATTGAATTGCTCGAACAAAACCTGCATGAAAACATTCCGGAAGATGAACGTTATTATCTGGTGATGCACATCACCGGCATGCTGTTAGAGCGAAGCGATTTTATCAGTAATCCTGTTTTTGACGATTTGAAAGAACTGGCCCAGAAAATTGCGGCGGAATTCATCGGAAATCTGGAAAAGATCATCCCATTAGGATTTGCGGAAAGTGAAAATTTTAAACAATCATTGTTTTATCACTTATTGCCTACGATTTATCGATTGAAATATGGACTAAACCTTTATAACCCTTTATTGAACGAAATAAAGATGAATTATACAAGTTCATTTTCCATCGCATCGATCATCAATTCCAGTTTCAAAAAGTATTTAAATGTCACAGCAGGAGAAGAAGAGATTGCGTTTATTGCCATTCATATTTCTGTAGTTGTAGAAAGTAAAACAAGACATGTAACGGTGGCTATCGTCTGTCCTATGGGGGTTGGCGTTTCCCAGCTTTTACGGGTAAAGCTGCAGGATAATTTTCCGGATGTTCAGTTTATCAATGTTTCCTACACCGATAGAGAACGATTGGAACAAGCGGATGTGGTTTTATATACTTCCAACGATTTTAAAACAAACAAACCAAGCTTAAAGGTCAATCCGCTTTTGTTGGACGCCGATGTACAGCGAACCCAGAAATTGATACAGAATTTTGAGATCAGCGGCAAAAACAATTTTTCTTATCAAACCATCATTTACGAAAGAGAAAAGGTCGATAAGATCACGGTTCTGCAAGATCTTTCTAACCGGTTGCGAATGAGCGGCTGTGTGACATCGGATTTTCTGGATGGAGTCTTAAAAAGAGAAAAGATGGGATCAACAGAAGTCGGAAACGGTATCGTTTTGACACATGGATTTCATGAACATGTCATAAAGACGCAGTTTGCCTTTTGTAAATGCAAGTATCCAATTTTATGGAATCAGGAACAGGTGGATTTCATTGTGATGCTGGCGATTGAGAAAAAGGATGCCAAAGATGTCATGAAAATGAATTGGCTATATAAAATGCTTATCGATAAAAAAGTGATTGACGAGATCTCGAATTGCGAGGATGAAAAGTCAATTTACGAGATATTGACAAGGGAAAGTCACAAATAGAAGTGGCCCATGGAAAGGATATTATGAATTTATTAGAAGTACTAGATGTAGATTTAATTGATCTGGATATGGATGTATCCACCAAAGATGAAGCGATCCGCGCATTGGCTGGAATGCTCGATAAAAAGGGAAACCTGAACGATGTCAATGGGTTCATCGATGCCGTCTATGAAAGAGAAAGCATCGGAGAAACCGGTATGGGAAATTCGATTGCGATCCCTCACGGATTGACCAATGCAGTAGCGAAAGCCAGCGTTGCCATTTGTAAGACCAAACAGCCAATCGAATGGGAAAGCCTGGACGATCAGCCGGTTCGTTTAGTATTCTTGCTGGCTATGCCAAACGATAATCTGCAGAACACGCATTTACGTATGTTGGCACAGCTTGCGGCTGTTCTTGCATATAAAGAACATATCGACTCGCTAATGGATTGTAAAACAAATGAAGAGTTTTTCAATCTATTCAAATCATATTTTGATGAGCGTGTAAACAATTAAGGAAAGGAGGAAAAAGAATATGAATATCATCGGAATTACATCCTGTACATGTGGAATTGCTCATACTTACATGGCTAGAGAAAAATTGATCGAAACAGGAAAAAAACTTGGATGGAGCGTCAAAATTGAAACACAGGGAAGTGGTGGAATCGAATATCCGCTGACAGCAGAAGACATTCAGAACGCCGATTGTGTGATCCTGGCTACAGATGTTGCCGTTTCTGGTACAGAACGTTTTAAAGGAAAACCGGTTGTTAAGGTTCCTGTTTCTGTCGCAATCAAATCACCAGAACATTTATTAAAACAAATCGAACAGAAATTAAACAAATAATGATTAAGGAGAGAAAATATGTACGCAGATGTTTTTAAACATTTTAAACAGCACTGTATGACAGGTATCTCTTACATGATTCCGGTAATCGTAATCATGGGATTCTGCAACGCGATTGCTCGTTTGTTCGGAGATGTTGAGACAGTAGGCTCAATTGGATATGTCTTCTTACAAGCAGGAAATGCCGGGTCCTCTTTGATGATGGCCGTATTGTGCGGTGGTGTTGCTTATTCAATTTGCGGTAAACCAGGGATTGCTCCTGGTGCCATTGCCGGATATTTGTCTACACAGGTTAATGCTAGTTTCTTAGGTGCTCTGGTTGCAGGGTTCCTGATTGGTTTGATGGTATTGTGGATGCAAAATTCATTCCCTCAGTCAAAAGCTTTGAAGTCAATGTATCCAATTGTTATCTATCCTGTATTGGCAGGAATCATGGCTACATTGGTTGTTATGTTCATCGTTGGTCCGCCATTGGCTGCCTTAACCGCTTTCTTGGTGGATGTATTCATGAGCATGAGTGGAATGTCTAAATTCGCATTAGGATTTATCATGGGTTGTATGACTGGTTTCGATATGGGTGGACCAGTAAACAAGATCTGTTTCTCTATCGTTACTGCGTTTGCCGCTTCTGGTGTATACGGACCAGCTGCTGGTAAGAATGCCGCAGCTATGGCTCCGCCTTTAGGAATGGCTATTTCCGCTTTGATCTTGACTCCAAAGAAATATACGGAACAAGAAAGAGAAGATGCCAAAGTTGCTATCGCTATGTCTTTATGTCAGGTTACGGAAGGTGCCTTGCCGTTTGCCTTCAATGACCCGAAACGTGTAATTCCAGCGGTAACCATTGGATCTGGAATTGCACATGGTCTGATCTTGACTTGGGGCGTTACTGTACCAGTTTTACATGGTGGTATCTTTGCGATTCCTTTGACAAGCAATCCTTTGCTTTGGATTGCGGCGTATCTGATCGGTGCAATGGTAACGGCGGTTATCGTTTCTGTATTAAAACCAGCTCATCCTAAGACAGATGAAGATGTTACAGAAGATCAGGAATTAAAAGAAGATATCGAAATCGAAATTGGTTAATCGTTAAGAGCCCTGGACAAAAGGGCTCTTTATTAATTTTGAAGATACGAGGTGTAAAGACTATGAAAATCGTAAAAAAACATTTAGATGAAATGAAGCGCTGTTACTGCGCAAGCAATATCAACATGTATGGAGAAAACCATATCCTGCTGGCCAGTGAAGACCCGGATGTGGCCTGCAACATGTACAGTGGAAAAGACTTTGAGATCAAGGAAAATGTCTGGACCCATCCAGGCGGATGCATGTCCATCATTCCGATTCCTCATAAGGAAAATGAATTTCTGGCCGTACAGGAATTCTATTTGAAAGTATCCCCGTCACTGGCCAAGATCGTATGGGGAAAATACGATAAAGAAACAGGCTGGGTGATCAAGGACGTGCTTTCCATGCCGTATATCCATCGCTTTGATATCTATGATGTCGGCGGAACAAACTATTTTATTGGAGCCACCATCGCAACATCGAAGAAAGAAAAGAATGACTGGTCCGTTCCGGGACGGATCTATATCGGAAAACTTCCCGAAGATCCAAGTACAGGGGTTGAATTAGAGATTTTGGCAGACGGTCTGTTTAGAAACCATGGGTATTGGCATGGCAAGGAAAACGGCAAGGATGTCGGATACTTTGGAAGCGACCAGGGGATCCTGAAAGTCACTCCGCCGGATACGGAAGGCGGCGAATGGAAAAAGGAATTCATCCTGGAAGGTCAGATCGGTGAGATCGCGACAGCCGACCTGGACGGTGACGGTGTGGAAGAGATCATGACGATCGAACCATTCCATGGCAATGCCATCCATATCTATAAGAAAGAAGAAGATGGATACAAAAAAGTCTGGACCTATGACAATACGATTGACTTTGCCCATACCCTGGTAGGAACGACATTATGTGGAAAACCATCCTTTGTTGCCGGTGTTCGAAGAGAAGAAGCCGAAGTGTTCTACGTACAGTATGAAAACGGAGAGTATAAGGCGACCGTGATCGAAAAAGGAGTAGGACCGGCCAATCTGTGTGTCGTTCATGAAGAGGGCCGCGATTTGATCGTCAGTGCCAACCATACGGCCAATGAAGCTGCCGTATATATCGTAACGGGAGAATAATATGTTAGAAAAAATGAAACAGGAAGTCCTGGAAGCCAATCTGCTGCTTCCCAAACATGGACTGATCACATTCACTTGGGGAAACGTCAGTGCCATCGACCGCGAAAAGGGGATCGTGGCCATCAAGCCAAGC
>NZ_CALVGO010000027.1 GCF_944327125.1 uncultured Faecalicoccus sp. | reverse complement strand
AAACTTCTGTTTGGAAAACCCAATGAAGTGTGGTAGAATACTTCTAGTAAAAAAAGGGGGATTTAAACTAGTTTTGAATCCTTTTTTTAAGGAAGACAAGGAGGTAGTCTATGAACAGAAATTCCTTATGTTCCATGAATGATTTATCGATCGACGAAATCTTGAGTATCTTAGATGACGCGAGACTTTTTAATAGTTCTTATTCGGATTGGCAATTACCTTTAAAAAAGTGTTTGGTTGCTAATCTTTTTTTTGAGCCAAGCACGCGCACACACTATTCCTTTGAAAGTGCAGAGCTGCAGTTAGGCTGCAAGATTGCCGATTTCAATGCAGAAACAAGCAGTGTGACAAAAGGCGAAACTTTCTTTGATACGATCAAGACTTTTGAAATGGTAGGCTATGATGCCTTAGTGATTCGTCATCCGCAAACGGAATATTTTAAAGAATTGGAAGAAATTAAGGTCCCGATTCTGAATGCCGGAGATGGGGCCGGAAATCATCCGACGCAATGCCTGCTGGATCTGTTGACGATGCAAAATGAATTCCATACCTTGAGCGGATTGAAGATCTGTATCTGCGGAGACATTCTTCATTCCCGTGTGGCCGCTTCCAACAAATGGACGCTGGAGAAACTGGGCAACGAAGTTCGTTTCTGCGGGCCGGAAGAATGGGAGCGTCCCGGCTATCCAACCATGCCGCTGGATGAAGCCGTGGAATGGGCCGATGTTGTGATGATGCTTAGGATCCAGCGAGAAAGAGGCGCTTCTTTGGCCCACCTTACCAAGGAACAATATCTGGAACGCTATGGTTTGACCAAAGAGCGTTACAGCCGTATGAAAAAACATGCCATTGTGATGCATCCGGCACCGTTCAACCGCGATATCGAGATCGACTCGGATCTGGTACAGGCCGAAAAAAGCCGTATTTTTGAACAGATGGCCAATGGGGTTCTTGTCCGCAAGGCCGTTTTGAAACGCGCTTTCGGGTTCGCCCCGTTTAAGGAGACCGTATGAAAAGACTAATCAAAAACGGAACGCTTTTACTTTCCGAAGGGCTGGTAAAAAAAGATCTTCTCTTTGATGAAGATCAGATCTTAAAGATCGAAGAAGAGATCCAGGAAGACTGTGAAGTGATCGATGCATCGGGTCTGACCGTGATCCCGGGTCTGGTCGATGTGCATGTTCATTTAAGAGAGCCAGGCTATACCCAAAAAGAAACCATTCATACAGGGACCCAGGCTGCCGCGCATGGAGGATTTACGACGATTTTCTGCATGCCCAATGTCATCCCGTATCCAGACGATATTGAAACATTGAAAGATTATACAAAGAAGCTGCATCAGGATGCCGTGGTCAATGTCTATCCTTATGCCTGCATCACCAAAGAAGAAGCCAGTAAAGAAGTGGTCGATATGAAAGAAATCAAGGAACACTTCGGGATTCGCTGGTTCAGTGATGACGGGGTTGGCGTTTCGACTTCCCAAGTGATGGAAGAAGCCATGAAAACTGCCAAAGAGAATGACTGCATGATCGTGGCCCATACCGAAGATATGGCTTACCGCAAACCGGGCGCCTGTGTACACGAAAGTCCGGTCAATACGGAGAAAGGATGGTTAGGCATTCCCAGCGCCTGTGAAAGTGCACAGCTGATTCGGGATCTAAAACTGACGGAATCGATCGGCAATGCGTATCATGCCTGTCATATCAGTGCCAAAGAAAGTGTGGAAGCTCTTTCGAAAGCCAAAGCGCAGGGGGCCAATGTCAGTGCGGAAGTAACGGCCCATCACCTTTTACTGGAAGATAAAGACGTACAGGGACCTAACTGGAAGATGAACCCGCCGTTACGATCGCATGAGGACCGCATGGCTCTGATCGAAGGCTTGGAAAGCGGAGCCCTGGATCTGATTGCCAACGACCATGCGCCGCATACCGAAAAAGAGAAAGCAACTTCAATGGATAAAGCGCCTTTTGGGATCGTTTCACTGGAAACAAGCTTCCCGCTTCTTTATACCGAATTTGTTCATCGTCAAAAACGCTGGACGCTGGCACAGTTAGTCAACTGGATGTCCACGGTACCGGCCAGACGATTTGGCTTGGAAAAAATCGGAGCACTAAAAGAGGGCTACCATGCCGATCTTGTGCTGGTGGATCTGGAACATGAGAGTGTGATCGATAAAGATGCATTCTTATCAAAAGGAAAAAATACACCGTTTGACGGATGGAAAGTGTACGGATCGATCCGAGAAACGATCGTCCATGGCAAAACGGTGTGGAAAGGATAAAAATATGGAAAGATTATTGATTTTAGAAGATGGCAGTGTCTTTAAAGGAACCGCCTTTGGAAGTGATAACTTCCGAATCGGGGAACTGGTTTTCAACACATCCATGACCGGTTACCAGGAGATCCTGACAGACAATTCGTACTGCGGACAGATCGTCTTGATGACCTATCCGCTGATTGGAAATTATGGTGTGAACCGTGATGACAACGAAAGTATTATTCCGGCTGTGTTTGGCTTCGTGGTCAAAGATTATTGCGATCAGCCAAACAACTGGCGAAGCCAGGAGACACTGGATGCTTACTTGAAACGTGTGGATATTCCTGGCCTGTATGGAGTGGATACACGTGCCATCACTCGTAAACTGCGCGACAAAGGAACCATGCGGGCTACATTGGCCAATGCCGATGCCGATGTAGAAGCCATTGTACAGACTTTGAAAGAAACCGATTTTCTTCACGATCAGGTAAAACGGGTCAGCTCTTCCAAAATCTTCCCGATTCCCAATCGCGGCAAGAAAGTCGTATTGATGGATTTTGGGGCCAAGATGGGAATCGTCCGCGAACTTTCTAAACGCGGATGCGATCTGATCGTTGTTCCATATAACACACCGGCCGATGTGATCATGGGGTTCCATCCCGATGGGGTCGTGCTTTCCAACGGGCCGGGAAATCCGGAAGATGTACCGGAAGTGATAGAAACGGTTCGTCAGCTGATCCCGCAGACCGTGGTATTTGGAATCTGCTTGGGGCACCAGCTGATCTCTCTGGCTTGCGGAGCCAAAACTTATAAGCTGAAATTTGGTCACCGCGGGGCCAATCATCCGGTTGTCGATCTTAGAACCGGGACGGTTTTGATCACCAGTCAGAACCATGGATTTGCGGTCGATATCGACTCATTGAAAAACACGCGTCTGGAAATGACGCATCAGGCTTTGAACGATAAGAGCTGTGAAGGTGTCGCTCATAAAGATTATCCATGCTTCAGCATGCAGTTCCATCCGGAAGCCAGTGCCGGTCCGTTAGATTCAGAGAATCTGTTCGACCACTTCATGGATGTATTGGAAAAGGAGAATCACTATGCCTAAACGTCAAGATATACATAAGATATTAGTCATTGGTTCGGGACCGATCGTTATCGGACAGGCCGCGGAATTTGACTATGCCGGAAGCCAGGCTTGTCAGTCTCTTCGTGAAGAGGGATATGAGGTGATCTTGATCAACTCCAACCCGGCCACGATCATGACCGATACGACGATTGCCGACCGTGTTTATATTGAACCCATCACATTGGATTTTGCCAAACGTGTAATTTATAAAGAAAGACCGGATGCCGTATTAGGATCTCTGGGAGGACAGACCGGTTTGAACTTAGTTGTGGAACTGCACAATGACGGAATTCTGGATGAATGCGGCGTGGAGATCCTGGGAACGGATCTGCATGCGATCAACCGTGCCGAAGACCGTGAATTGTTCCGTGCTCTGATGCAGGATATTCATGAACCCGTTCCGGAAAGTGCCATCGTGCACAGTGTGGATCTGGCCGTAGACTTCTGTAATACCCACGGATATCCGGTCGTTGTTCGTCCTGCCTATACTTTAGGAGGAACCGGCGGCGGTTTTGCGGACAATGAAGAAGAACTTCGTGAGATCTGCGAAGCCGGTTTGAAGATCTCTCCGGTCGGACAGTGTCTGATCGAACAAAGTATTGCCGGTTATAAAGAAATCGAATACGAAGTCATGCGCGATGCCCACGACAATGCCATCGTGGTATGTAATATGGAAAATGTCGATCCAGTCGGGATCCATACCGGAGACAGTATCGTAGTTGCTCCGGTACAGACATTGACAGACCGTGAAAATCAGATGTTAAGAAGTGCCTCTTTGAAGATCATTCGTGCCTTGAAGATTTGCGGAGGATGTAACGTGCAGCTGGCTTTGGATCCGCAAAGCTTTAAATATTATGTGATCGAGGTCAACCCTCGTGTATCCCGATCTTCGGCTTTGGCTTCCAAGGCAACAGGGTATCCGATTGCCAAGATCTCGGCCAAACTGGCTGTGGGTCTGACATTGGATGAAATCTTAAATCCAATCACCAAGACAAGCTATGCCTGTTTTGAACCGGCCATCGATTATGTCGTGACCAAGTTCCCACGATTCCCATTTGATAAATTCCCGAGTGCGGACCGTCATTTGGGAACCCAGATGAAGGCGACAGGCGAAGTGATGTCCATTGGCCGTAACTTTGAAGAATCTTTCTTGAAAGCGGTACGCTCTCTGGAAATGAAGGTCGATCACGTGGAAAAGAAAGAGTTCACGGGGATGGATCAAATGCAGCTGATGGAAAAAATCAAAAAGAACGATGATGAACGGATCTTTGCGATTGCCCAGTGGCTGCGCAATGGATATGACATGTCCGTGATCGTAGAAGAAACAAAGATGGATGCCTTCTTCATTTCTCATATCAAACGAATCGTTGAACTGGAAAAAGAAATGAAAGAGCATCCAAAAGATATCGAAGTTCTGAAAAAATTGAAGACCTTTGGTTTTGCGGACAGCTACATTGCCCGCAACTGGGATATGAAAGAAAAAGAAGTATACGATCTGCGCAAAGCCAACGGAATCATTCCGGTGTTCAAGATGGTAGATACTTGTGCCGGTGAGTTCACCAGCGCAACGCCATATTTTTACTCCAGCTATGAACAGGAAAACGAATCGATTCGTTCGGACAAACAGAAGATTGTTGTATTAGGGTCCGGTCCGATCCGTATCGGGCAAGGGGTGGAATTTGACTATGCGACCGTTCATTGCGTTGAAACCTTGCGCAAGGCGGGGTATGAAGCCATCATCATCAACAACAACCCGGAAACTGTATCGACCGATTTCTCAATCAGCGACAAGCTGTATTTTGAACCATTGACAACTGAAGATGTGATGCATGTCATTGAACTGGAAAAACCATTAGGTGTCATTGTACAGTTCGGTGGACAGACGGCCATCAACCTGGCAGAATCTCTGGTTGAACATGGTGTGAAGATCTTGGGAACGTCTTTAGAAGATATTGACCGTGCCGAAGACCGTCATGAATTTGAAGCCATGTTGAAGAAACTGGACATTCCGCAGCCGCAGGGAGAGACAGCGGTTACCGTTGAAGAAGCCCTGGTCATCGCCCAGAAGATCGGTTATCCGGTTTTGGTGCGTCCAAGTTATGTATTGGGCGGACGTGCCATGGAAATCGTGCATAATGACGATGAATTGAAGATCTACATGGCAACTGCGGTTAAGGAAATCAGCCACGATGCCCCAATTCTGGTCGATAAGTACATCGTCGGAAAAGAATTGGAGATCGATGCGATCGCCGATGGCGAAAATGTATTTATTCCAGGTGTGATGGAACATATCGAACGAGCCGGTGTGCATTCCGGAGACTCGATCAGTGTGTATCCAACCCAAAGCATTTCTCAGGAAGTAAAAGATAAGATCATTGATTATGGAATCCGCATTGGCGAAGGCTTCCATTTCATCGGTCTGTACAATATTCAGTTTATTGTGGATAAAGAAGACAACGTTTATGTTCTGGAAGTGAATCCACGTTCCAGCCGTACGGTTCCATTCTTATCCAAGATCACCGGAATCCACATGTCCAATATCGCAACCAAGGCGATCTTAGGACATTCCATTACGGAACAGGGATATACCCCAGGCTATCATTCAGATGATCATCAGCGTGTCTTTGTCAAGGCGCCGGTCTTCTCTTTTGCCAAGTTACGCCATGTCGATACCGTGCTTGGCCCGGAAATGAAATCAACCGGCGAAGCCCTGGGATCGGATGTCAATCTGGAAAAGGCCTTATATAAAGCTCTGGTAGCCAGCGGAGTCAACGTACCGATGCATGGTAATGTTTTGTTGACGATCGCGGATGAAGACAAGAGTGAAGCTTTGCAGCTGGCAAAACGGTTTGCGGATATTGGCTATGGCATCTATGCCACCAAGGGAACCGCAAAATTCCTGGAAGAAAACGGCCTCTTTGTACACTACGCCGATAAGATCGAAGAAGGCGGAGACAATACGGTCGTTGAGATCATTCGTCATGGCCGGGTAAACTTTGTCATCAACACCATGAGCAACAAGACGAATTCCACAAGCCGTGACGGCTTTGTGATTCGCCGTGTTGCCGCCGAAAATAACATTTCCTGTATGACCTCGTTAGATACGGCAGAAGCTTTGATTCGCGTTCTTGAATCTTTGTCTTTCTCAATGATCAGTATGAACGAGATGGGGAAATAGTCATGTTCAGTGAAGATGCACGCATTCTTTCGAATGTGGAAATTGCCCCGGATATTTGGAAAATGGAAATCGAGACCCGCTTGGCCAAAGAAGCCAGGCCGGGTCAGTTTATTGAGATCCAGGTGCCCCCTTTCTTTTTAAGGCGGCCGATCTCCATCAACGAAATCAAAGAAAACTCCCTGGTGATCATCTATAAAGTATTAGGGGAAGGAACTTTAAAGATGACGACCATGAAAGATACATTGAACGTATTTGGCCCTTGCGGTAACGGCTTTCCGATCGAAAATCAGGATGTGTACCTGGTAGGAGGCGGTGTGGGGGTGCCTCCGCTTTATGAAACGGCCAAACGTTATTTAAAAAAGGGACAGAAAGTCCAGGTCGTATTAGGGTTTAATTCAAAAGATCAAATCTTTTTTGAACAGGAATTCAAAGACCTGGGCTGCCCGGTTTCCATTGCGACCATGGATGGAAGTGCTGGGATAAAAGGAACCGTTGTGGATGCGATCCATGAACAGGGAATCCAGGATCCGTTTATCTTAGCCTGCGGACCGTACCCTATGTTGAAGGCCCTGCAAAGAGAATACACAAAAGGGTATCTTTCTCTGGAAGCGCGCATGGCTTGCGGAATCGGGGCCTGCATGGGTTGTGTTGTCAAAGATAAAGAGGGTCATTCTTTGCGGGTTTGTAAAGATGGACCGGTCTTTCCTATACAGGAGGTGGCATTATGATCGATTTAAGTGTGAAGCTTCCTGGTTTGAATTTAAAGAATCCCGTGATTCCGGCCAGCGGCTGTTTTGGATTCGGGAAAGAATATGCCGAGCTGTATGACTTGTCCGTTCTGGGAGGAATTGCCATCAAGAGTGCTACGCCTAAAGAACGCTTTGGAAATCCCACTCCAAGAATTGCCGAGACCCCCAGCGGTATGCTCAATGCGATCGGGCTGCAGAATAAAGGTGTCGATTCGATCATTGAAAAAGAACTTCCGTTTTTAGCGCAATATGATACAGAGATCATTGCCAATGTGGCTGGCGCCACCGAAGAAGATTATGTTGAAGTGATCCGTAAGCTTAACGATCAGCCGGTCATCAAAGCGTATGAATTGAATATCTCCTGCCCGAATGTCAAGCACGGTGGGATCGGTCTGGGGACAAAACCGGAATTGGCGGCCCATGTAACCAAGCTTGCCAAAGAAGCGGCCGCTAAACCGGTCTATGTAAAACTGTCTCCCAATGTGACCGATATCGTAGAGATTGCCAAAGCCGTAGAAGAAGCCGGAGCCGATGGTCTTGTCTTGATCAATACCTTGATGGGCATGCGTATCGATCTAAAAACGGGAAAACCTCTGTTGGCCAACAAGACAGGCGGATTATCCGGGCCGGCCATTAAACCGGTGGCCATTCGCATGGTCTATCAGGTAGCGCAGGCCGTCAAGATCCCAATCATCGGAGTAGGGGGCATTACCTGTGCGGAAGATGTGCTGGAATTCTTGAATGCCGGAGCCAGTGCCGTTGAAGTCGGGGCTCAGAATTTTGTCGATCCTTATGTCTGTCCAAAGATCATTCAGGAACTTCCAATCGTTCTTGAAAAATATGGATATACTTCGATTAAAGATGCAATAGGAAGGAGCTTTAAAGATGAGTAAGACAATCGTTGCGCTGGATTTTTCCAGTAAAGAGCAGGTCATTGATTTTTTGAATCAGTTTGAAGAACCGATCTATGTCAAGATCGGTATGGAATTAACGTATGCCTGTGGTTTGGATATCGTAAAAACTGTCAAAGAAATGGGACATCATATCTTCTTGGATCTGAAGCTGCATGATATTCCCAATACGGTAAAAGGCGGGATGAAAAATCTTGCGAAATTAGGCGTGGATATCGTCAATGTACACTGTGCCGGCGGGATTGCCATGATGAAGGCGGCTATTGACGGGCTTAACGAAGGCGCCATCGACGGTAAACGTCCGCTTTGTATCGCGGTTACGCAGCTGACATCGACTTCCAAGGAAGCCATGAATGAAGAATTAGGCATTCCCGGAGAAGTGATCGACTGTGTAAAACACTATGCCAAGAATGCCAAAGAAGCAGGCTTGGATGGGGTCGTTTGTTCTGTTCATGAAGCCAAAGCCATCCATGAAGTTTGCGGGAAGGATTTCTTGACTGTTACTCCAGGCATTCGCTTGGCGGATGATTCTAAAGATGATCAAAAACGTGTGGCCACTCCGGATTATGCCAAAGAACAAGGCTGTGACTACATCGTCGTAGGACGCTCGATCACCAAGAGCCAGGATCCTGCCGCCACCTATCGTAAAATTGAATCGATGATGAAATAAGCTCGGAAAGATCCGAGCTTTTATTGTAGATATGTTTTGTAGAAAGTTTCGATCTTGTCAAAAGGGATGATGTCCATCTGATCATAGAGATCTGTATGGACCGCACCGGGAATAATCATCAATTCTTTGTTGTCGGTGTATTTACTGTCTTTGATCATTTTCGCATAGGCATCTTTACTGAAGTAGCAGGAATGGGCCTTTTCGCCATGGATCATCAAGACGGCACTGCGGATCTCATTGATATGTGTCAGGATCGGCATATCGATAAATGTCTGACATCCGGTGATGTTCCAGCCTTTTCCTTCGCCTTGCGAACGAGGATGGTAGCCGCGCTGGCGGTTTCGATAATAGGCCACATAGTCTTTTAGGAACTGGGGAGCCTCTTCTGGCGCCTCATCGGGCAAAGCGCCGGCAGAGGCAAACGTTCCATTTTTAATATCTAAAGTTCTTTGTTCGCATAGGGCTTTGCGTTTCGCGTAGCGGGTTTCTTCGCTGTCTTCTTCATCAAAATAGCCTTTCGCATTCACGCGGGTCATATCATACATGGTGGAAGTCACGGTGGCCTTGATGCGCGTATCCATGATGGCAGCATTTAATCCCATGCCTCCAAAACCACAGATTCCTAAGATTCCGATCTTTTCTGGATCGACGTTTTCCTGGACGGATAAGAAATCCACGGCTGCCATAAAGTCTTCGGTATTGATGTCCGGAGAGGCGACATTTCGTGGAAATCCGCCGCTTTCTCCGGTATAGGATGGATCAAAGGCCAAGGTCAGAAACCCTCTTCTGGCAAGCTCCTGGGCATAGAGACCGGAAGCTTGTTCTTTTACGGCACCAAAAGGTCCGCTGACCGGAATGGCTGCCAGCTTGCCTTCCTGATTTTTAGGTTTGTAGAGATCGGCCGCCAGCGGTATTCCGTAACGGTTTTGAAATGTGACTTTTTGATGAGAGACTTCCTCGCTTTGCGGGAAGGTCTTATCCCATTCTTGCGTTAAATGGTTTGATTCTATCATTTGTTTTTCCTCCTTCTTGACAAAGTTCTTGAGTAGAACTATCCTAAACGTACAACCTAAACCTAACTTTAGGTCAAGAGAAAGATGAGGAAATTTTATGTATTCGATTGGACAAGTATCTAAAATGTTTGATTTACCGATTCCTACCTTGCGGTATTATGATAAAGAAGGGTTGTTTCGTGATCTGGAACGAGAGCCATCGGGGATTCGCAAATTCAATGATCAGTCCATTGAAGCCTTACGGGTGATCGAATGTCTAAAAAAATCGGGCATGCAGATCAAAGAGATCCGTGAATTTATGGACTGGTGTGCCCAGGGCGATTCCACCTTGGAAAAGCGAAAAGAGATGTTTTATCAACAGCGCAAAGAAATCAAACGGCAGATGGAAGAACTTCAAAAAACCCTGGATATGGTGGAATATAAATGCTGGTACTATGATACGGCCTGTGAAGAAGGAAGCGAAAAGGATTTGAAGAAAGATTTTGAGAAACGAATGCCGGAAGCGATCCGTCAATGTTTTGAAAATGCGCATCGTTAAGTTTTTTTCCGATTCAATTAATGATAAAATGATGAAAAAGGAGAAATACAAATGGAACAATATAAACAGGAATTTGTCGATTTTATGTTAGAGAGTAAGGTGCTGAAGTTTGGCGACTTTACCTTAAAGTCAGGAAGAAAAAGTCCTTTCTTTATGAATGCCGGAGGCTATGTGACGGGCTATCAGCTTAAGAAACTGGGAGAATATTACGCGCATGCGATCGTAAACACCTATGGAAAAGACTTTGATGTGCTTTTTGGGCCAGCCTATAAAGGAATCCCACTGGCGGTTGTGACTGCCATTGCCCTGCATGATCATTATGGAATGGAAGTTCGATATTGTTCGGACCGGAAAGAGGAAAAAGATCACGGGGCCGACAAGGGAAGTTTCTTAGGTTCCAAACTGCAGGATGGAGATCGTGTTATCATGATCGAGGATGTAACGACATCGGGAAAATCTATGGAAGAAACCGTGCCGAAGGTACGAGGAGCGGCTCATGTGGAAATCGTAGGGTTGATGGTTTCTTTAAATCGCAATGAGAAAGGAAAAGGAAACAAAACGGCACTGACGGAAGTCAGCGAGTTGTATGGATTCCCTACAGCGGCCATCGTTTCTATGCCGGAGGTCATTGAGTATCTGGAATCAAAAAACGCATTGGAGCCTGCATTAAAAGAAAGAATCGATGCGTATTATGCGCAATACGGGGCAACAGAATAATCTGGAGAATTCCAGATTTTTTTTCTTGGAGGATAAATAGAAAATGATCAAGATCATCTTTTTCGATATCGATGGAACGCTTCTTCCATTAAAACAAACGCAGTTAAGTACTTCTTTGATCGATGCGTTAAACAAGTTAAAGGAAAAGGGAATCAAACTTTTTTTGGCGTCCGGCCGTCCCAAGTTTTCTCTTCCCGACTTTCAAGCGGTCGATTTTGATGGGGCGTTGACCTTTAACGGCCAGCATTGTTTTGACAAGACACAGGTGCTTTATGATCATCCGATGGATCCAGAAGAAGTAAAGCGAATCTATCAAAACGCCAGAGAAATGAATGCGGCACTTACAGCCAGTCAGCTGAATCAATTGTATTGCGACAGGTACGATCAAAAAATGGAGGAGTATTTTCAAATCGCCAATCAGAAATTACGGTTTATTGATGATTTTTCTTCTTTTCTGGAAAAACCGATCTACCAGATGATGGCGGCGATTCCAGAGAGTCTGGATCAGGAGTTGTTACAGGATACCAATAAGATCCAGATCGTACGGTGGTGGCCTTATGCTTGTGACTTGATTCCAGCTTCAGGTGGAAAAGGTAAGGCAGTGAAGACCATATTAGAAAAGTATGGCATTCAAAAAGAAGAAGCGATGGCCTTTGGGGATGGCGGAAACGATATTGAAATGCTCAAGGCGGTCGGTTTGAGCATAGCCATGGGCAACGCAGTAGACCGTGTCAAAGAAAATTGTATATATACGACCCGGCCGGTGGAAGAGGAAGGTGTAGTTTACGCCTTGAAACATTTTGAACTTCTTTAATAAGGAGAGGGGTCTCGGTTATAATAAATGTAGGAGGTTCATATCATATGACAAAAATCTTATTTAGTCCTGGTAAATATATCCAGGGCCCTGGTGAAATCAAAAATTTAGGAAAGTATGCGGATACTTTGGGAAAGAAAGCTTTGATCTTGATCAGTGCCGGCGGATATAAACGAAGCGGACAGGATGTTCTGGAAGGCTTTAAGGAAGTCGGCTGCACTCCAGAATTTGAAACCTTTCATGGGGAATGCTCATATAATGAAATCAAACGCATTTCTCAGATCGTGAAAGAAAAAGGCTTCGATCTTGTGATTGGAATTGGCGGAGGAAAGATCTTTGATACCGCTAAGGCCGTCGCCTATTATGAAAAGACACCGGTGATCATCTGTCCTACGATTGCCAGCACGGATGCACCATGCAGTGCCTTGTCGGTGATTTATACGGATGAAGGCGTTTTTGAAGAGTACCTGTTTCTTCCAGGCAATCCGAACATTGTCTTGTTGGATACGGAGATCATTTCGAAATCGCCGGTTCGCTTAACGGTTGCCGGTATCGGGGATGCCCTGGCCACTTATTATGAAGCCAGAGCCTGTGTGAAAAGTGAAGCGACAACCTGTGCCAATGGAAAGGCTACCAGTGCTGCCTTTGCCCTGGCAAAGCTTTGTCTGGATACTTTACTGGAAGAAGGCGTTAAAGCTAAAGTCGCTTTGGAAGCCGGTGCTTTAACACCTGCCGTTGAAAAAATCGTAGAAGCCAACACATTGTTGTCGGGAATCGGCTTTGAGTCCTGCGGATTGGCCGGAGCCCATGCGATTCATAACGGATTGACGGTCCTGGAAGAATGCCATTCTATGTATCACGGGGAAAAGGTGGCATTTGGAACGATCGTGCAGCTGGTATTGGAAAATGTTCCGCTCGATGAACTGGAAGAGATTATTGAATTCTGCATCCAGGTGGGACTTCCGGTAACGCTGGAACAGTTAGGTATCCAGGAAATCACAGAAGAAAAGATCTATAAGGTGGCACAGGCAGCGGCCAGTGAAAACGATACCTTGCACAATATGCCATTTGATGTGACGGTGGAATCAACCTATAATGCGATTCTGGCGGCTAATGCTTATGGACATCAGTTTTTAGGAAACTAAAAAAAATGGAATTGCCGATTTTCGACAATTCCTATTTTTTTTACTTTAAGCCCACAAAATCGTTTCGAATGGTGGAAAGCTTTTTTACCAATAAAGTCACCAGGACCAAAGCTACGACCAGTGTTGCCAGGTTATACCAGAGGTTATAGCCTAAAGAATAAGTCCATGCGGGCCAGCTGCCTCTTGCCGCTCCTTCAGGGGGCCAGTAGTAAACACCGGCCAGAACATGGGATAAAAATTTAAAGATCATCATCACGATGACGCCGCTGTACAGGTTGGAAACTTTGCCGATTTTGGGAAGACAGGCGGCCAGTCCGCAAATCACGGCAGGGATCACATAGTCCAAAGCATACTGGAATGGATCCACGAACCAGTTGTTCAATCCCATTAAAAAACCGATAAGCCACCATAAGATGCCGGTGACAGCGCCTTTTTTCCAACCAAGGTGGTAGGATGCGACAAAAACAGGAATGACCGCTAAATTGATCGATCCGCCCTGCGGCATCTGTAAAAAGGGAATCATGGCACTGACATAGTCCAAAACCAATGCCAAAGCGGCATAGAATGCCATCAACACCAAATCTCTGACTGATAATTTCTTTTCCATAAAAAAACACCTCCATTTGAGGCGTAAGGAATTCTAAAAAATGAACTCAGACTCCCTACGCTAGAATTACCTAGATCAGGTCATAAGGGACTGGTAAACCATCTCAGCCTTTCGGCGCCCCTGTCTTGACGTTCTTATTATAGAGTAAAAAGACGAAATTTAAAAGAAAAAGATGGCTTAAGGCCATCTAAATTAAATCCGCTACCATGGAAGCAACATCTTCGCTTCCGATGATGGAAATATTGTTTTCAAAGATTACGTCATCAATTTTGTTTTCTTTGACATAGTCTGTGATGTCGATATTTGTATAACGGAAATCCGCAATATAGACTTTATCATAATGATCGACCAGATATGGCACAAAACTGTTTCCATACGATTCTTTAATGACCAGTACAGAAGATCCATCGTCCTTATCCGGATTGTCGATGATACTTAATGGTTTGTCACCGCCGATGAAACAATAATATCCGGAATTTTCATTCCATGTACTGACATCATTAATGACTTTCCAAGGTACCTCATTTCCGTTTTCATCCCAGTAAACCATATCGTTTGTACTGTTAGGAATATAAGCCATTACATAGTCAGGATTGGCTGCCATTTCCGGAAGCTGAAGTTCGGCATAGAACGTTCCCAGGAACGGAGAAAATTTCATGGATTCAAAATCCTTCAGTTTATGCGCTTTGATTCCTTTTTGTTCGCAGAAGTTTTTATAAGCATGGTAGGCCGCCATTGAGGTCCAGTGATGATCTGTACGGAAATAGAGATATTCGTCTTCACGGTGCTTCTGCAGATCTTCTATGACCGGAATGCCAGTTACGTTTTCGTACAGGCTGAAGTAGTAATCGATAGCCTGTTTCTGATCGGAACCTCCCAGAGATTCATATGTTTTTTCCGAAAGAAGACAGGAATTATTCGGTACCAGTAAAGAATATACGTCGGCGATTCCATCCAATTCTTTTCCGGCTTCGTTCAAGGCGTTGGCATATATGGCTGCGGCGTTCTGGTTGAAAGAATAAACGCTGTAAGCCGCCCCGTCTTCGATATAAAGTCCATTCATGATCTGGTTTTGGATGGCCTGGTCAAAGGCGTAGTTTTCAGGAAGTTCTACTTTTTCTACTTTTTTGACATCGGTATCTTTTTTTGGAATATCGTCTCCCTGTTTGACTTGACCAACCATCTGCTTGCCGGTGTGGATCCCATAAAGAGATTCCACATTGTGCTGCATGGCGATCAACCCATCTCTTCCGGGATAGGTATCGGAATACCACAAAGAAATATCCGAAAAATAGTCCCCGTTTAAAAAGGATGTCAAAGTGAAGGACGGGAATTTTGTCAGCTCACGCATCTCGGCTTCACTGGTCGCAGGGCGTATGAAGAACAGGCATCCAATCAGACAGCCAACGACAAGAAACACAATGAAACTGGATATAGAGATCAAGCGGCTGATCAATAAAGTTTTTTTGTTTGATTTTGTATATCTCATAAGTATCTCCTAGAACTGAAAGTATAAGAATGGATTATAACTGTCGCCAATCAATGCCAGAACCGAAAAGAACAGGCATAGAATCGGGACAATGGCATCGCTTACCGTATAAAGCCAGAAAACAACCTGATTCTGGGAAGAATATTTTTTCATCAGGGCATGAACGTTTTTGGAAATGCGTGTACATGCCAGACAGGAGATGAGAATGAGGAATAGGTTTGACAACAGCTGTGTTGAAGCTTCCATTCCAAAGAATCCGTTGACACCAATTCCAAAGAGTCCTAAAAGGACGGCTCCCAGTTGAGACAGGTCTTCAAATTTAAAGATCACCCAGCCAAAGAAGATCACCAGCAAGGTATAGAGATGTTTGAATTTGCTTGGGATCTTGTCTTTGATCACAAATTTCTCTAACAATAAGAAAGCTAAATAATAGAGTCCCCAGAAAATGTAGTTCCAGCTGGCTCCATGCCACATTCCTGTTAAAAACCATACAATACACATGTTGCGAACATATTTCCAGGTACCGTGACGGTTTCCTCCCAGCGGAATGTAAACGTAGTCTCTAAAAAATGTACTTAGGGAGATATGCCAGCGGCGCCAGAAATCCTGAACACTTATGGCCTGGTATGGATAATTGAAGTTTTCCAGGTAATGGAAACCGACCATTCTTCCCATACCAATGGCCATATCGGAGTAGGCGGAAAAATCCAGGTAGATCTGCAGCATGAAACAAAGCATACCTATCCAAAGCCCAAAAGCGGATTGGGAATGGATCCCGTCCAGATTCAGCGGAATCAAAGTATCCGCAATCGAGGCACAGGCATTGGCCAGGATCGCCTTTTTGGCCAGCCCGATACAGAATCGTCGAACGCCGTAGAACACATCATCCAGAACGACTTTTCTGTTTTCGATCTCATTGCGGACGGTTTCATAACGAACGATCGGCCCGGCAATACATTGATGGAACAGGCTGGAATACAGTAACAGTTTCCAGTATTTTTGTTGAGCAGGCACTTCTTTTCGATATACATCGACCAAATAGGAAAGAAGCTGGAATGTATAGAAAGAAATACCGATGGGTAAAACAATCGTTGGCCATGATTCGGGAACCCCGAATAAGGCATGAAGGTTTTCCATAAAGAAGTTGGTATATTTGAATATGCCAAGAATAAGCAGCAGCAGCGAACATCCCAGTGTCAGATATAATTTTTCATGCTCGGTCTTTTCAACCATTAAAGCAAAGAACCAGCTGATTGCCGTCTGCAGCAGCAGCAGCAAGGTAAACTGAGGACCGCCCCAAGTATAAAAAATGATGGAAAATACAAGCAGAACTATATTTTTCCACCGCATGGTCGGCGCAAAAAAGTAACAGACGAGATGCACCGATAAAAATCCAAATAAAAAGAATAAACTAGAAAATACCATAATCTTAATCCCTCGCGAAAATACTATATCATATTTTATTGGTAATAGGTGTTTAAACTTGGAATCCTTTAAAATGTTTGCGAATCTAATGAAAATGGATTAGAATAGTTCCATGAAAATTAATAGCGAAACTATAGTATTGGACAGTGATCCTATTTTACGTTCCAAAAGCGAAAAAGTGACACTGCCATTGAATCAGGAAGATAAAGATCTGTTGATGGATATGCTGACATACGTGCGGGAATCTCAGGATGATCAGATTGCACAGGAAAAAAATCTGCAGCCGGCAGTTGGGATTGCAGCCATTCAGTTGGGAATCCCCAAGAAACTGATTGCCGTCGTTGTACCGGATGAAGACCAGGTACATGAAGTGGCCTTGGCCAATCCGCAGATCGTTTCCGAATCGGTCCAGGCTAGCTATCTGGCCAATGGTGAAGGCTGTCTGTCGGTCAAGGGAGAACACCCTGGCCATGTGTTTCGACATGCCCGTATCAAAGTACGCGGATACGATCTGATCCAGGATAAAAATGTTACGATCAGTGCCGAAGGTTATTTTGCGATTGCCCTTCAACATGAGATCGACCATCTGTCGGGAATCTTGTTCTATGATCGCATCGATCCCAAAGATCCATGGAAAGAAGACGAAGAAGCAGAAGTTATCTAATCTCTGCTTTTTTAATGCCTGGGGTTTTGTTATAATTGGAAATAGGATATATACGTGTAGAAAGAGGAAATTATGCCAAAACAAGCACATAACAGTTTTGGTCATGCTCAATCGAAGAAGACATATCATACAAGAAACAGTGTAGAAAAAGACGATACTTTGATCTATGCCCTGGGCGGTTTAGGCGAAGTAGGAAAAAACATGTATTGTTACGAACATGATAATGAGATCTGCATCGTGGACTGTGGGGTATTGTTTCCGGATGATGATTTGTTAGGTGTAGACTACGTCATACCGGATTATCATCATTTGATCCGCATGAACAAAAAGCGAAAATTTTTAGTAATTACACATGGTCACGAAGATCACATTGGAGGAATTCCATTTTTATTGAAACAAGTCAATATTGATGCCATATATGCACCGCGCTTTGCCAAGGCACTGATCCAGAAAAA
>NZ_CALVGO010000026.1 GCF_944327125.1 uncultured Faecalicoccus sp. | reverse complement strand
GCTTTGGTCTGTTCTTTCTTTATAAAACAGGTAATACTAAAATCTTTTTGTGAAAATGTCCCTTCTACAACCGCATAGTAATATTTTTGAATTTTGCGTTCTTTAATGGCCTGATTCATGATCCGCAAAGCCCGGGCATTTTTTGCCGCGATCACCAGTCCCTGCGTGTTTTTATCCAGCCGATGACACAATGCCGGCGTAAAGCTGTTTTCCTGTTCAGGATCATACTCTTTTTTCGCATAAAGGTAGTACTGAACACGACCAACCAGTGTGTCTTGTTGGCCAGCCTGATCGCTTTGTGAAAGCAGGCCTGCTTCTTTGTTCACGATCAAGATGTCCGAATCCTCATAGATCACATCGAGATTCCCGGTATAAAGCGGAATCTCTGTGACCTTCTCTTCCAAAAATTCAGGGGGCAGAAAAAGGAGAACAATGTCACCTTCCTTCAGTTGTTGATCAAACTGACATCGTTTTCGATTGATCTTGATCTTTTTGTTTCGGATTGCCTTATACATCATTGATTTCGGTAAGTTCGTAAAATATTTCTGTAAGAACTTATCCAATCTCTGTCCGGCATCGTTAGCGCCTATTTGTATTTCCTTCATAGATAACCTCCAAACAGTTTTCCAGGGAATCAAAAACCGGGACGCCCGTTTCTTTTAACCGGTCATAAGACTGATGTCCGCTGGTCACAAGAAGACAGTTTGCACCCATCACATTGGCCGCTTCAAAGTCATGAAGGCTGTCTCCAACAAACCAGATTTCATCCTCTTTAGAGCAAGTCTCTTTATAAACCTTTGCCAGATCCAGTTTGCTTTTTGCGTAAATGTTTTCAATTCCATAAATATCATCGACATGATTCTGGATCCCTTTGGCACGGATCTGCGACAAAAGGTAATCTTTACGGCTTGCCGAAAGTACCGTTTGATGAATCCCCATTTCTTTGGCCCGGGAAAGAACATCCAAAGCGCCTGTAACAAGATCACACTGGTAACTTCGATCCTGATACATATCCATATATTCCTGTGCCAGCTTTTCAAACGGTGTTTTGGAAAAGTCAAATCCTATTTCCCTATAATAGTCTTTGATGGGAAAACCAAAAACCTTCCGGTAAGCACTTAAATCTTTTAAAACCGGAACCTGATACCGACGTAGTAGAGCATTGATACAAGATAGGCAAAGCTGTACATCATCGAATAAAGTTCCGTTCCAATCCCATACGATTTTTTTCATAGCGTATCACCTTTTTGATTATAACAAGATGTATTGTGAATCTGTTAGCAATTTCTTCTTTTTTTTATTGGCTTTGTCCTTTATAATAAAGAAGGTTATTAAACATAAGGAGGATATATGCGCGGTATATACAATTCAGTCACAGATCTTCGCCGTAAAGTTTTTGCGGCCATTGCCAGCATGGCATATGATGACTGTGAAGATCTTGCGAAAAGAATCGAACAAATTCCCTATGAATTGCTTCCAGGAGATAAAGCAACCTATCGAAACAGCATCTTTTTGGAAAGAGCGATCATCGGAGAACGTTTGCGTTTAGGAATGGGACTTCCTACCCGCGATGCCAAAGAATTCAAAGCTTTATCGGACGGTATTGAAGAAAGTGCCATTGCGAAAAAATATTACGACGATCCACTGATCAATATCATCAAATTTGCCTGTAACGCATGCCCGGAAAAAAAGGTATTCGTGACAAACGCATGCCAGGGCTGCCTTTCTCACCAATGTACAGAAGTATGTCCAAAAGATGCGATCCATATCGTAAATGGAAGAAGCTACATCGACCAGGACAAGTGTATTAAATGCGGTCGTTGTATGGAAGCTTGTCCATACAAAGCCATCACAAAGATCGAACGACCATGTGCCGCAAGCTGCGGTATGGATGCCATCACTAGTGATGAAGATGGAAAAGCGGTTATCAACTACGATAAATGTGTAAGCTGCGGTATGTGTTTGGTCAACTGTCCGTTTGGTGCAATCGTTGACAAGGGACAGATTTTCCAAACCATTTACGCAATGAAAGAGGGACACCGTGTCGTTGCGGCTGTCGCTCCTGCCTTTGTAGGACAATTTGGACCAAGTGTCACTCCAGAAAAGCTGACCGCCGCTTTAAAAGAACTGGGATTCTCTGACGTTGTTGAAGTGGCCATTGGTGCCGATCTATGTACCATTGAAGAAGCCGAAGATTTCCTGGACAAGGTTCCTGAAAAACAGCCTTGGATGGCTACATCCTGCTGTCCGGCATGGTCAGTCATGGCTAAAAAATTATTCCCACAGTATGCATCTTATATTTCAATGGCGTTGACTCCAATGGTGTTGACAGCCCGCATGATCAAAAAAGATGATCCTAACTGTAAGGTTGTCTTCATTGGTCCATGTGCGGCCAAGAAGTTGGAAGCCAGCCGTAAATCGGTACGAAGCGATGTTGACTTTGTATTGACCTTTGAAGAAGTTATGGGAATGTTCGTTGCGAAAAACATCAATCTGGAAGAAATCGAAGGAAACGATCCACTAGTCGAAGGAACCAACCGCGGCCGTGAATTTGCGGTTAGTGGTGGAGTTGCCAAAGCCGTTAAATCTTTGATCAATAAAAAACATCCAGAAGTTGAAGTTAAAGTTCAAGCTGCAGAAGGCTTGAAAAACTGTAAGACAATGTTGATGATGGCCAAGGCTGGACGTTTGGATGGTTATCTGCTGGAAGGTATGGCCTGCCCTGGCGGATGTGTGGCCGGAGCCGGTACACTTCAGCCAATCGCCAAATCCAGTGCCGCCGTTAAAAAGTATGCCAACGAAAATACTCTTGTCGACTGTGACGAAAGCCGTTACGGGGATCGGCTTGAAGAACTGACAAAAGAATAAAACTTATTAAGACGAGAATAACTCCTCTCGTCTTTTTTTTGTGTTTGGTATACAATAAAAAAAAGGTTGTTGATTATGAAGAAAAAACTTATCATTACAGTCATCGCGTTGAGTCTGCTTTTGCTTGCGGCATCGATTTTCTGTGTGTGGAAAATCAATCAAACGACTACGTTAAAAAAATCATCTTTTACTTTTGAATATGGTAAATCCGTGGAAATCACAAAAAATCAATTATTTGATAAGGAAGACCTGAATTCCCTTCAGGAAATCAAAATTGATGTATCTTCTATAAAAAACGAAAAAAACAAAACATATCCTCAAGTTGGTGAGTACGATTGTACCGTGCATTTTAAAACTTTTTTTACTCCTCAATCAAAAACTTTCAAAGTCTGTGTAAAAGATACGGTTGAACCGAAATTTTCAAAATTTACCGAAACGATTGAAATTCCAGCCGGTACGGAAACCAACTACGATTTTACACAATATTTTAAAGCCGAAGATCTAAGCGGCGCTGACATCCAAATCGATTCGAAATCCGTCAATTTCAATACGCCGGATGATTATACGATCCTTGTTCGCGCCATCGATTCACATGACAATACGGTTGAAAAAGAATGCACAGTTAAAGTTACAGACATACCTTCTTCACCGTCTGTTTTACAGGAATCAAAAGAAGATGGTCTCTTTTACAGCCAAGGCATCCTGATCGTAAACAAGAAACATGGTCTACCTTCCAACTATGCCCCTGGGGAAAATGCAGAAGCTGGAAACCAAATACGAAAACTGATTGCCGACATGCAGGCGCAAGGCTACCATATCAGCAATCAGTACAGCGGATATAGAAGTTACAGTTATCAAGCTTCTCTCTATAACGGCTACGTGGCAAGTTATGGACAGGCCCAGGCCGATCGATTTAGTGCAAAGCCAGGCTTTTCTGAACATCAAACCGGACTGGCTTTTGATTTAAAACACACCAACGGAACCTTGGTAGAGACCCAGCCAGAAGTGCAGTGGATCAAGGCACATGCCCATGAATATGGATTTATTGTTCGCTATCCCCAGGGAAAAGAAAACATAACCGGATATATGGCCGAACCATGGCATCTACGATATGTCGGTGATATTGCCAGGACAATCTATGAATCGGGCCTGACACTGGAAGAATTTTTAAATGTTCCCGGAGGGACTTCTTATTAAAAAAGCGCTGTTGTGAGATTTCACAATAGCGTTTATTTCTACAAGATATAGAAAAATAAAAGGACCACGAGCCCCAATACGATTCGATACCATCCAAAAACAGTAAAATCATGTTTACGAACATAATTTAATAATGCACGAATCGCAAAAAGTGAAACTACGAAGCTGATAAAGGTTCCCATCAATAAGACCAAGAGCTGTCCAAAAGAAAAGAATCCGGATTCCATAAAATATTTGACCAGTTTCAAACCGCTGGCTCCCAGCATGATCGGTACTGCCACAAAGAAAGAAAACTCACTGGCAATCGTTCTTGTACAACCGCTGTAAAGCCCCCCTAAGATCGTTGATCCGGAACGGGAAGTTCCCGGAATCAATGCCAAACATTGAAAACAACCGATCTTTAAGCTGGTCTTATAATCCAATTCATCGAGTGTATGAATGGTTGGTGTCTTTGGGTGCTTTTCAACAACGATAAAGATGATCCCATAAGCGATCAATGTAATCGCAATGATAAAATTCGCACTTAAATACCCTTCGATGATGTCATCCAACAAAAAGCCAAGGATCGCTGCCGGTATGGCACCCACGATCACTTTTTTCCATAATTCAAAGGTTTCTTTTTGTTTGGCGCGGCTTTTGTTTTTGCTCCATGGATTTAAACGATGAAAATAAAGAACAACAACCGCAATGATACTTCCAAACTGAATCACCACTTTGAACACTTCAAAGAATTCAGGAGGATCCAAAGGCATAAGACTGTCCAACAAGATCAAATGTCCGGTGCTGCTTATCGGCAGCCATTCGGTGATTCCCTGGACAATTCCAAACAGAATCGATTTTAGAAAGTCAAGAATAAAATCCATACTACTTCTCCTTTGTCATCTTAGTTACAAGTTCTTTGAAGATTTCTCCGCGGACTTCAAAGTTTTTAAACTGATCAAAGCTTGAACAGGCTGGACTCAACAAGATCACGTCCCCTGCCTTAGCGATAGATAAAGCTTCCTTTAAAGCTTCTTCCATCGTTTCCACTGAACTTTGATGAGTAAAAATAGTCTTAAAATGATCTTTCGTTTGCCCAAAGGAGAAACAATGTTTGATCTTGGAATCAAACTGTTTTAGATCCTCAAACGAAATGTGCTTGTCTTTTCCTCCGCACAATAAGATCACGTTTTGATCAAAAGCGCTTAGTGCAGCACAGGCCGCATGGGTGTTCGTTGCTTTGGAGTCATTGTATATACGAACCCCCTGATACGTATCGACATATTCGATTCGATGTTCCACACCTTTGAAAGATCGAATGACATTCTGGATCGATTCGATAGAGATTCCCATATGGTAAGCCATGCAACCAGCCATCATCGCATTGGCGCAGTTAAAATCACCGACGATCTTTAGATCATCCAGTTTAAACAAGATCTGATCTTTATAATAGGCATATTGGTCATCTTTATAAAGATCCACATCTTTACGTTTTAATGAAAAATCAATGACATTGCAGGGAATATCCTGTGCATATTTCAAGATTTCTAAATCATCCACATTTCGAATAAACCAGTTATGTGAGGATCCGTTTTTATAAATACGCATTTTAGACCGGTAATAATCTTCCAGCGAATCCATATAGTCCAGATGATCTGGCGCCAGATTGGTAACGGTACTGATGACCGGATTAAACTGATCAATGCCTAAAAGCTGAAAATTACTCAATTCAAGAGCAACCACATAATCTTGATCCGTATACTGTAATGCCAGTTCGCTTAAAGGCGTACCAATATTCCCGGCAACTAGGGCAGGCTTTTCACTTTTCAACATTTCATACAACAATGTCGTCACGGTTGTTTTCCCATCGGTTCCCGTAATGGCCGCATAAGAGAAATTTTTCGCATAACGGTAGGCAATCTCAATTTCCGTATAGATAGAAACACCCTTTTCAACAAAATAATGAACAAACGGTGCGCGATACGGTATACCTGGATTTTTTACGATAAATTCATAATCGATGGTTTTCAAGGCATCTGGGTGGCCATTGTCAAAGACTTCGATCTGTTCTTTGAGCAACTGTTCTTTTTCAGGAATTTCTTTTTGATCGGTGATCCGTACATGATATCCCATCTTCACCAGTAAATGACTGACCGCGATACCGCTTCGGGCGGCGCCGATGACAAGTACGTTTTTCATGTTATCTCACCCCCAGGAAGATTCCAAGAAGCGCAAAAATCAGACCAGCAAACCAGAACCACAAAACGACCTTGGTTTCGCTCCATCCGCATTTTTCAAAATGATGATGTAAAGGAGCCATCTTAAAAATCCGTTTGTGTGTCTTTTTATAATAAGTGACCTGGATCATTACGCTGAGTACTTCAATGACAAATACAAAACCTATTACGATCAATAAGATCTCTTGTTTCAAGATCATGGCTACCGCCGCTAAAAAACCTCCCAAGGCAAGCGATCCTGTATCTCCCATAAAGATCTTGGCCGGATGTTTGTTGAAAAACAGATAGCCAATTAACGCTCCAATTACCAATACGATCAGCGTCGCAATATTATTTTCCTGATTCCATAAAGAGAATAAAAGAAACGGAATCAATGCGATGATCATCTGACCGGCACATAGTCCATCAAGACCATCTGTTAGATTGACAGCGTTGGTTTCGGCAGTAAACATGAAGAAAATGAGGAAAAAATACAAAAATCCGATATCAAAGGAAACATCGATGATAGGAATCCATAAAGTGGTCGGATTATGGGAGGTATACATCAGGTAAAACACGATGGCCAAAACAGACTGCATTGCGAACTTGACCGCCGGCTTCAATCCTGTGTTATCTTTTTTTACAACGATGATATAATCATCGATAAAGCCGATCAAACCATAGCCGACAAAGGCAAGCAAAATAATGATCATGTTCATATCCACTTGAATGGACGTAAAACAAGACAAAATCAGATAAAGGATCACAGGAACTGTGATAAAGGCAATACCTCCCATGGTCGGGGTCCCATTTTTCACTTTATGACTGTCCAGTCCCTCCAGACGTTCTGTCTGTCCAAATTTGATCTTATGCAAAAAATCGATCATTGGCGGCATAATCAGAAGCATGCAGAGCACACTGACCACAAAGCCGGCCAAAAGTATCATTTCGTTTGATAAATTCATGGTTATCTCTCCATTTCCGCACATCATTATATCATGTTCATAAATACAAAAACAATGAAATTTCCTCTTGAAAAGGGCTTTGTCAAATGATAATATATATAAGCAGTTTCGCAACAAGAAAGGAAAAAGGAGGACAGCGACATGTCAAAAGTATGTGCAGTATCTGGTAGAGGTCCTTTAACAGGAAACAAGCGTTCTCACTCTATGCGTGCTACTCGTCGTACATGGAACGTAAACTTGCAGAAAGTTCGTTTGGTTGTTGACGGGAAACCTCAGACAGTTCGTGTGAGTGCGCGTGCCTTAAGAACATTGAAAAAACAAGGCGCTATCTAATTGATATAAAAAGAAGCTTCGTAAGAAGCTTTTTTTTATGCCTTTTCAATACTATGGATCCTTCGGGAAACGATAGGACTGTTCTTTTTCATGTATTCCTTTTGAAGCCATTCAAGATATGTGCCAGGAGAAATAATTCCTCGGATGCTTAAAATATCGGCCCCCAGACATCCTAAAACACGATCTGTAAAAAGCGCACAATTATCACCTAAAGCCCAGTATGTCTTAAATTTTCCTGATGAAAATTTATACAGCTTTGCTCCCGTTTTATAATGAAGACGTGAAGGATAATCTTCTTTGTACTGTTCAAAGCACTGATAACCATTTTCTTTTTCTAACCGGCAATACCACCGGTAACTATGTTCTTCCAGTTTGATAAGCTGTGTTTGTAAAATTTGTTCCTGTTCCTTATTCAATTGAATTCCGTATTCAAAAATCGTATTTTTTTCTGCCTCCATGGCATTAGGAATGTAATACATTTCCGGAACCTTAAAAAAAACACCATCTCCAATCGTCTGATTCAATCGAAACGAAGAACTGTCATAATTCCCATAACTGTAAACCAGCCCCCGATAAGAGAAACAAATATGTCCGACCTTTTGGAAGCCGTAAGGGCCCACATGAACAAAGACATGCAGCAAGGAAGACACGGAATCGGTTTTTTCTTCATATTCAAATTCCTGGCCAGATTCCAGATACCGATTGATCGCATTCAATGCCCAATCCGGAAACAAGGCACATAGAATGGCAGGAAAAGTAATTCGAAATTTTCGCTTCCATTCATATTTTGTCAATGGATTTATCGCTTCGGTTCCATCTTCGATATAGCGTGCGCCTAAGATCATCAAATAAAAACCAAAGGCTCGCATCAACAAATACGGATTTTCATCCAAAAATAAAACATAGATCCCCAGGATGAAATAAAAGAGGCTAAAAAGCAAAAGCAAAACCTTTTCCTGGATTCCATTCAAATAATTGATGATCAGCTGAACCAGAGAAGCCATTCCGCATAATATACAATAGATCCCAAAACACAGCTGCATGATATTCTGCGGAATATTCTGATGATTGGATAAAATGACAAAAAATATAAAAGACAATATCGCCATCAAAATATCGCCCTTATTTTTTTTACGGAAAAACCGAATCAAAAGCCAAAACGAACTGACTCCCAGATACAATAGAAGAAAGCTTACAAACAAAGCATAGACACTGCCAGGGATCCATGTCATCAAAAAACCGACAATGATGGCCAGCAGCCCTAAAAACATATTGTTTAGAATATCCTGCATATGACTTCTTCTTTCTATTGAATATCCGTTTCTACACAAAGTAGACTGCCCTGATGGATCTCTACTCTTGCACTCTCTTCTACGATTTCATTGGAAACGGTCAGAATATCTTTTGGATACACCGTGTACTTATCCAAAGGATAAGCAAATCCCTTAAGGGTCACTACTGTCTTTTCCACCGCAAAAAAAGAAATATGAGTCGAATTTTTTTTCAATACATGATCCCCTTTTGACAGATAGTAAATTCTTTGATGATCATCTTCCAGAATCAAATTTGGAAAACGATACATCAACAGCCGAATATTCGCGATCGTATGATCGATTCGTCCATGCAAGCCGCCGCATAAGATCAATCTTTCATACCCCTTTTTTTGACAGATCTCCAAGGCTAACTCACTATCCGTTTCATTTTTACGAACAGGATGGATGACCAGATTTGAGATATTCTTCATTTTTTCGAATGTTTCTGGATCCATAGAGTCAAAATCGCCAACGCCAAAAGCCAATTTCAACCCCTGTTTTAAAATCTTGATACAGCCGGCATCTACTCCAATATAATCCGCATCTTTTATGATTGGAATCGTAACCGTCAAAGGAGTGACGAGTACAGCGGTTTTCATTTTAAAAGACTTTCTATATTATTAAGGATGTTTCCTTTAAAAACATAGCTTCCTGCCACGATCGTATCACATCCAGCTTTGATTGCCTTTTTTGATGTTATTTCGTTGATTCCGCCATCGATTTCAATGCGGTATGAAAGGCCAAGCTCTTCTCTTTTTGATACCAGCCACTTTACCTTTTCCAGCATATTTTCCATAAAAGACTGTCCACCAAATCCTGGTTCTACGCTCATAATAAGAATGATATCGACCTGATTCAGTAGATTTTCAAATTGTTCAATTGGTGTATTCGGTTTGACTACAAATCCCGTTTTTACTCCCTGATCATGATTTTGTTTCAATAAAGAAGCAATTTTTGTGACATCGTTTTGCAGAGCTTCCGTATGAAAAGTGATACAATCGGCACCTGCTTCAATAAAAATCGGTGAATATTTCACAGGATCCTCAACCATCAAATGAACATCCAGAAATTGTTTAGCGGATTTCTTAAACCCTTTCAACAAATCAGGCCCAAAGGTAAGATTGGGCACAAAATGTCCGTCCATCACATCGAAATGCAGCCATTTGGCTTTACTTTGATTTAGAGTTTGGATCTGTTCTGTCATTTGCGAATAGTCCAATGATAAAACGGAAGGGGCAATGATCAATTCGTTCATAAAGAGTCTCCTTTCATAATATTTACATAATCTTCATAAATCGAAGGGTTGATTTTTCCTTGACCCAGCGCTTCACGAATGGCGCAATCCGGTTCGTGGATATGGCGGCAGTCATTGAATCGGCAAGAGTGAAGGTAAGGCTGAAAATCTTTGATGCATGAATCCAGATGAGAAAGATCCATGCGAGAAAAATCTAAACTTGAAAATCCTGGAGTGTCGGCAACCAAACCATCGGCAACTGAATGCAGCTGGCAATAACGAGTGGTATGTTTTCCCCTGCCTAAAGCCTTGGAAATTTCCTGGGTCTGAAGCTGAAATTCGGGATCCAGTCGATTCAACAAGGAACTTTTTCCAGCTCCGCTCTGCCCGCAAAGAACACTGACTTTGTTTTTCAAAATTTGTTTCAAATTTTCATCGTTGCTTCCCGGATAGGTCATTTCGACAATGTAACCTGCTTTTTTATACCATTCTAGTTCTTTTTCATACGAAGAAAGATCTTCAATCAAATCCTGTTTGGTCACGATGACAATCGGTTCAACATCGGCAAGGCTTACCAGGAAAATCAGACGGTTCAAAAGATGAATCGAAAAATCGGGATCCTTTAAACTTGTAACGATCAAAGCCTGATCCACGTTTGCGATAGCCGGCCGTAAAAGACGGTTCTTCCGTTTTTCTATGGAATGGATCCGATAGGCATCTTCACATTGTTCAACCTGTACAAAATCGCCAACAACAGGAGCCTTGTCCATTCTAAGTTTTCCTCTAGGTTTGGCAATCACGACTTCATCTTCAAACGAAACCGTATACTGATTCGATATGATCTTTATGATTCTTCCCTTTTTCATTTATTCTGTGTACAGCGTAATATAGCTGTCCTGTCCTTCCTGTACATACTCGGTTCCTATTCCTGGATATACATTGACGATCACATTCCCCGAGCCGGATTGCACGGCGGCAATTCCCATATTGCTAAGTTCCTGATAAACACTTTGAAAAGTTCGGCCGATCCATTTTGAACTAATGGTCACTTTTGGATAAGCAGCCACCACAAAGGTAATCTTTTCATTTGCATCAGGATCAATTCGATCTCCTATTTTCAGACCTTGCTGCTCTAAAATATATCCTGGATTGGTATTGGCCATCGACTGTTCAATGACTTCAATGTCTAGCTTGACACCCTCTTCTTCTAAAGATGCTTCCACATCCGACAGATACTGGCCGGTATAATCACCCACCAAAAAGGAAGGGCCTTTTGAGATCGTCAGCCGAATTTCATCGTCCGTATTCACCATAGAACCCGCACTTTTATTGGACGAGATGACATTTCCCTTATCGATCTCATCACTGACTTGTTCCTTGATGTTGATTTGATCCTCATCAAATCCCAATTCCACCAGTGAAGATACGGCATCTTCCTGAGAAAGGTCTTTTAGCTGCGGCATTGTAACATAGCCCAATGGCAGAGTCCCTGTCATGATCAAGGCAAAAACTAAGCTGACCGATAAAATACATATACATCCTATTACAACGATCCATGTTTTAAAACGATTTCTCGACTTTTTTTCTTTTTCCTGATAATGAACATGAACATGTCCCTGGTTCACTTCTAAAGAGGAAACCTCTGGTTCCTGAAGCTCTAAACGTTCCATGTTACGATATTCAAGATCCCGGCAATGCTCCAGATCATAGTGCATTTCTTCAACATGCAGATATCTTTGATTTGGATCCTTGGCGGTCGCTTTTAGCACAATGTTCTCAACGGATTGAGGAATCATCGGATTAAAATCGCGAACATAAGGCATCTTCGTCCGCAAATGCTTGATGGCAATTTCCGTAGGTGTCTTTCCCTTGAAAGGAACGGTTCCCGTCAAAAGTTCATAAAAAACAATTCCCAGCGAATAAATGTCAACCTGAGCACTGGGTTCTTTTCCCTGTGCTGTCTCCGGTGCCAGATAGTGAGCCGAGCCCATAACGGCATTATTTAATGTCAGCTGAACAGAATCGGAAGCAACGGCAATTCCAAAATCGGTGATTTTAACCGTTCCGTCATCTTTGATCAGGATATTTTGCGGTTTGATATCCCGATGGATGATCTTATTTTGATGAGCCAGACTCATCGCACTGGTCAGCTGCTTCATAATGTCAATAGCTTCATTATAATGCAATGCTCCGCGCTGCTGGATCAGCTGCTTGAGCGTTCTTCCCCGGACATATTCCATGACGATGTAATGCATACCTTCATATTCACCGACATCATAGATATCTACGACATTGGGATGAGACAAACGGGATGCCGCACTGGCTTCTCTTTGAAAGCGCACCAGCACCATAGGATCTTCACTCAGCTTGGAACGGAGGACTTTGATGGCAACAATGCGATCCAGGATCTTGTCTTTGGCCCGATACACATCCGCCATCCCGCCCTGTCCAATCAAAGATAAGATCTGATAACGATTGGCAATTTGTTTAATCATCATTTCAGCCATACCATCAGTCCTCGTTTTCCAACAAGATCACCGTGCAGTTATCATAGCCTCCCGCTTTGACGGCCAAAGAAAGAAGCGTATCGACTTTCTGCCGAGTTTCCATTTTCTTATCTTTTATCACATCAAAAATCTGATCATGACCCACATAGCCATGCAGTCCATCGCTGCAGATCAATAAAGCTTTATAGTTGGATTCAATACGATTGGTATCAATGCGAAATACATGCCATACGCCCAATGCATTGGTCAGAGTGTTTTTTTGTGCATGATGTTTTGCCTCTTCTTTAGTGATCTTTCCTTCTTTGATCAGCTGAGCGATCACACTGTGATCTTCTGTCATCTGGACCAGGCCATCCTCATAATAGGCATAAAGACGAGAATCGCCTACATTAAATACATAGGTCTTTCCGTGTGTGATCAAACAGCCGACACACGTTGTTCCCATTCCTCTTTCCTTTTGGTTCGACATACTTTTTTTATAGATTCGATCGTTGGCCAGTTCCAGTGAAGACTGGATCCATTCGTTGACCTGCGCATCGCTGGTAAATGTATCGACTTGTAAAAAAGATTCTCTTAAGGTATGAATGGCCAATGAACTTGCCACCTCGCCGGCTGCCGCTCCTCCAATACCATCACATACAACGGCCAGGAGATCATCGTGTTGATTTTGTAAAAGACAAAAGTCGTCCTCATTGATCTGTCTTTTGCAGCCTACATCTGTATTCGCATAGATTTTCATTCTTCATGTCCTCTTTTCAATTCTTTGATACGAAGCTGTCCGCAAGCCGCATCAATATCATTGCCATGTTCCTTTCGAATCGTACAGCGGACTCCCTCTTTCATCAGAGCATCGTAGAAAACCATGGCTTCTTCATGACTGACGCCCTGAAATCCTTTTTCGTCCACGGCATTATAAGGAATCAAATTGACATAGGCATTATAGCCCCGTAAAAGTTTGGCCAGTTCTTTAGCGTGACTTTTAGAGTCATTGACTCCTTTCAGTAATATATATTCAAACGTCAACCGACGATTGTTTTCTTTCCCATAATATTCCAAAGCCTTCATGAGTTCTTCCAAAGGATATGCATGATTGATCGGCATCAGCTGATCTCGTAATGCGTTGTTGGGAGCATGTAAACTGATGGCCAGATTGTATTGTGTATGTTCGTCGGCAAAATCATAGATTCGCGGAACCACACCGCAAGTAGATATCGTAATATGTCTTGATCCGATTCCTAATCCCCGATCATGATTGACCGTAGAAAGAAAATTCATTACATTCTCATAGTTATCAAAAGGTTCTCCCGTTCCCATAACGACGATATGACTCAACCGATCCGATACTTTATCCAGTTCCTTTTGGACATAGATAAATTGTGCAACCATCTCGCCGCTGGTAAGATCTCGTCTTTTCTTGGTCAGACCGCTGGCGCAGAAAGCACAGCCCATATTGCATCCTACCTGGGAAGTCACACAAATGCTTTTTCCATAGTCAAAAACCATCATGACGCTTTCCACCAGAGCCCCATCGGACAATGCGAACAGAAACTTCGTTGTTCCATCATGAGAGACTTGTTTTTTGACAAGCCGTAAAGGACTGATAATAAAATCTTTTTTTAGTGTTTCTCTTGTCTCCAGACTAAGATTGGTCATTTCATCGATATCTAAAACGCGGTTTCGATAAAGCCACTGAAAAATCTGGTGTCCTCGAAAACTTTTCCATCCATATTCTTTGGCAAGCTCTTGCATTTGTTCATAATTAAAATCATAAAGGCTTCGCATATTACACCTCAATTCATCTAAAAATTATATCAAATCTGTCCCTTTCTTCTCAAGTTTTGCCATATAGAAACCATCTTGAGACACAGTAGGAAAAATCATTTTCTCATCGATCAAAGAAAATTCCGGATGAGAGTTCAAAAAGTATTCGACTTGTTTTTCGTTTTCTTTTTTGTTCACGGTACAAGTTGAATAGATCAGCTGTCCCTTTTCCTTTACATGCGATGCGCATGATTCCAGGATCTTTCTTTGAACAGGGATCAAAGAATCCATGTCTTCTGATTTCATTGTAATCTTGATATCCGGCTTTCTTGCCAGGACCCCATAACCGCTGCAAGGAACATCGCACAAGATCCGATCAAAGGATCCCAACGCTTCCATCTTTGTGGCATCCATGCATTGAGTATGGATACAATGTAAATGCAGTCTTTGTGCATCTCTTTCAATCAAGGAAACCCTATGTGCATGGATATCCAGACACAAGATCATGCCTTGATCCTGCATCGATTCAGCCATGGCCATCGATTTCGTCCCTGGAGCTGCACAACAGTCAAGAACACTCATTCCTTTTTGAGCATTCACAAACTGAGCAATTTGGTAGGAACCTGCATCCTGCACACTCATCTTTCCGGATCGATAAAAAGAATGAGAGGATACATCGTTTCCATGATAGATGTACAATTCATCCTGAACATAACTGAAGTCGTCCGTATCAAATTCCTCCCGAGTCGAACAAAGCGGGTTCCTCCGGACATAGATAGGTAAGATCTGCAGGGAGCTCATCGCCATTTCGCATGTTTTTTCGAAACCATATTGAGACTTCCACATTTTTATCAGCCACAAAGGCAGCGAACTTTGTATGGAAAGTTTTTCTTCTTCGTTTTCAGGAAGTTGGATTGCGTTTAGGTCTGCACGATGTAAAACGGCATTGACCAGTCCGGTAAAGTTTTGATGTGTTTGTTTGGCCAGTTCCACCGCTTCGTTCACGATGGCATAGGCAGGCACCTTGTCTAAATAAAAGAGCTGATAAAGACTCATGATCAGCAATATCCGAATCCGCATGGGGATTTTTTTGTTTACATACTGATCGACACAGTAATTTAAAAATCCATGATTCTGCAAAGTGCCATAAAAAATGCGTGTGGCCAGGGCCTGATCTTTTTTCGGGCAATCTTGTAAATGATTTTTCAAGTAGAGATTCGAATATTTACCTTCCAGAAGAACCTGGCATAAGGCTTCATACAACCATTTTCGCATATTACTCCTCCAAACCTACCGGATACATATTGATATCCTGTTTCACGGGTGTTCTTAACTTTAAATGGTGCTCAACCAAACTCCACACCATAAAGTTGAGCTGATTTTCATCCTTGCATTTAAGGACAAGACGAACGCGCTTTTTCTTTTGGCGCATAGAAATGGAAATAGGCCCCAACACCTTGGCATCTTTTAAAAACAGTTTGGCTTCGTTGGCTACTTCCATGGCCTTTTGTTCATTAAAATGGGTATAGATCACTGTGCATAAATAAACATAAGGAGGATATTGTCCCAGGTGCCGGTACTTCATTTCCTTGAAAAAGAAAGAAGAATAATCATGGTGTAACACACTTTGCATGACATAGTGATCCGGCTCAAATGTCTGTATATAGACATGGCCTTCCAAAACATTTCTTCCACAGCGGCCGCTTGCCTGTTCCAACATGGCATAAGCTGTTTCTGCGCTTTGATAATCCACCCTGGCCAGACTGGCATCCGCCTGCAGGATCCCCACAACGGTTACTCTTTCAAAATCCAATCCCTTGGCAACCATCTGTGTCCCCAGTAAAATGTCTCCCTTCGTTTCAAATTCTTTCAAAATGGCGGCATGTGCGTTTTTCTTTCGTGTACTGTCGGCATCCATTCGAAGGATGTTTGCTTCTGGAAACAAGGTATGCAGATGTTCTTCCAATTTTTCCGTTCCCATACTCAGCTGAAAAAAATCATGGCTATGGCACTGCGGGCAGGTGTGGTCAAAATGAAAGACCCTTCCACAACAATGACACATCAAGAGATCCTGATTTTTATGATACGACAACGCCAATCCGCAATCCGGACAAGAGAGAACATTTTGACATTGCGCACACTTGACCACCGGAAGATAGCCACGGCGATTCAAAAGAAGAATGGCCTGTTCCTTATGATCAAGACACCTTTGAATGGCTTGGATCAAAGATTCAGACAATCCATGTTTTGAAGATTCTTTTTTCATATCGACAAGATGAATCGACGGCATATCTTGATGGATCCTCTGTTTGAGTTCGACCAAACGGTAAACATTCTTGTAAGCGCGTGCATACGAATCCAGAGAAGGTGTCGCACTGGATAAAACAACCTTACAATTATGATAACGGGCTCGAGCCAAAACCACGTCCCGTGTATGATAACGCGGCATTGAATCCTGCTTATAGGAACCATCATGTTCTTCATCCATCAGAATCAATCCCAGCTTGGAAAAAGGCATAAAGACACTGCTTCGTGTTCCCACCACGATCGAAACGCGATTTTCCTTGACCGAAAGATATTGCTCGTACTTTTCCTGCGCATTCAAAGAAGAATGATATAAGGCGATCCCTGTTTTGAAGCGAGCCTTGACGCGCTGGATCATCATCGGTGTAAGCCCAATTTCTGGAACCAGAAATAAGACTTGTTTGCCTTGATCCAGAACTTTTTGGGCTAGCTGTAAAAACACTTCTGTTTTTCCCGAACCGGTCACTCCATGAAGAAGATAGGTCCTTTCATTTCCCGAGTCGATCGTTTCAATTGCCTGAATCTGTTCGCTGGTCAGCGCGAAACTTGTATCTTGAACAGTGTCTTCAATCGATTCTGTATGTTTTACTTTCTTAAAGATCTGCAGTGCTCCTTTTTCCAGTAAAACTTTCGTTAACGTAATTTCCTTTCGGACCAAAGACGCTTTCATAGGAAGACGATCTTGTATGCTTTCTAACGCTTTTTTTTGTTTTATGGTCAAATCCACGTTTTCTTTTCCCAGATCGATCCAATCTTCATAGATCACCCTGGCCCTGGAACTGGAAGGCTTCAAAGCTGGAGGAAGCATGGTTTTTAAAACCGATATTACAGAACACACATATCGTTTTGAAATATACGAAGCCAGTTCAAAAAGTTCCTGATTGATCAAAGGTTCTTTGTCGATCACTTCCAAAACTTCCTTGATGGAACTTGTTTTTGGAATCACATCGATTTTCGCAACAAAACCAATCAGTTCCTGAGAACCGAAACTGACTTTGACACGGCATCCCGGTAAGACATCTTCCCGACACGAATAGGTAAAAACGCTGTTAAGTTTTAATGTGTTATGTTCCACGTAAACATCAATATAAGACATATTGATATTCTATCATAAAAAAAG
>NZ_CALVGO010000025.1 GCF_944327125.1 uncultured Faecalicoccus sp. | reverse complement strand
CTGTTCAGCGCTGTGGGATTGTTCAATGATTTTTTGACCTTTCAAAGCGTCAGTGCCTTTGCCCAGGACATCTTCTCCAAAGAAGCTTTTCATCTTTTCTATATTTTACGGAATCACACCGCGATGATGGTTGTTTTGCAGGCCATCCTTTATCTGATTCCGATGTACTGTATGTGGGCGCAGTTTAAATACATGCGTTTAGAAAATACGTATAAAGCACGCAACATTGGTTTTTTTATGGTGAAGATCCTATTTATCTGCGCATTGATCGTATTGATCAATTATGGCGGCATCGAAGTCCTGAACTGGGCTTATTATATCAATTATACGGAGGTTTAATATGATTAAGGAAAGATTGACAAAATTACGTAAAGGAATGGATACCAAAGGGGTGCAGGCGTATATCATCCCGACCAGTGATTTTCATGATACCGAATATGTATGCGATTATTTCGCATGCCGAAAATACATGTCCGGATTTACCGGCAGTGCCGGAACGCTGGTTGTCTTAAAAGACAAAGCGGGTCTTTGGACCGATGGACGTTATTTTATCCAGGCGGCCAGTCAGTTAAAAGATACAGGAATTACGCTGATGAAAATGGGGCAGCCAGAAACCCCAACGATTGAAGAATATATCCTTTCGCATCTCAATGAAAACGATAAAGTCGGTTTTGATGGACGGGTCATCAACTATAACGATTTCAAAAAATATCGATCTGTTTTTTCAAAAAAATCGATTGCGATCGATAACCAGCTCGATCTGGTCAGTGAGATCTGGGAAGATCGTCCAGCTCTTCCGGCAACTTTGACGTTTCCTTACGATACAAAATATGCCGGTAAGACAATCGAAGAAAAATTAAACGAAGTTCGCACTGAAATGAAAAAACTGACGGCTTCTTCGTTTGTAATCACCAAGATCGATGAGATCGCATGGCTATTCAATATACGGGCACATGACATCCCGCATTTTCCAGCCGCTTTAACCTATGCGACAATCGAACAGGAACAGGCCACATTGTATATCAATGCTTCTCGATTGGATGAGACGTCGAAAAAACGGTTTGAACAGAATCATATCCAGGTCAAAGGATATGATCGGATCTATGAGGAAGTTTCTCATTTAGAAGCTCCGATACTGATCGATCCGTCGTTTGTCAATTGTTCGCTTGCCCTCAAGATCCAGGATCGCTGCCTGGAAGCAAACGATCCGATTGTCTTATTGAAGGCAAAGAAAAATCCAACGGAGATCGAGAACACCAAATGGGCTCACATCAAAGACGGTGTCGCCTGTACAAAATTTATGTACTGGCTTAAAACGCATGTTGGAAAAGAGACGATCACCGAGTGCAGTGCCCAGGAATACCTTCAAAGTTTAAGAGCCAGTCAGGAGAATTATCTGGAAGACAGTTTCAGTACGATCTGCGCCTATAAGGAACACGCTGCGATGATGCATTACAGTGCTACCCGTCAAAGCGATGTCGAATTAAAACCGGAAGGGATGCTTCTGGTAGACAGTGGAGGCCAGTATCTGGAAGGAACGACGGATATTACACGTACTTTTGTATTGGGCCCAATCACAAAAGAAGAAAAAACATGGTTTACTTTGGCGTTAAGAAGTCATATTCGCCTGGCCAAAGCGAATTTTCTCTATGGATGCCGAGGCTTGAATCTTGATATTCTGGCTCGCGGACCTCTATGGGATCAGGCCATGGATTATCAATGCGGAACAGGTCATGGTGTCGGACACTTGTCCAATGTTCACGAAGCGCCCAATGGGTTCCGCTGGCGCATCGTGCCGGAGCGCAATGATTCATGTGTCTTGGAAGAAGGCATGATCCAAAGCGATGAACCGGGTGTTTATGAAGAAGGAAAATTTGGCATCCGTCATGAAAACGAGCTGGTTGTTCAAAAGGGAGTACAGAACTTCTATGGTCAGTTTATGCATTTTGAACCGCTGACCTTTGTTCCTTTTGACAAGGAGGGAATCGATCCTTCGCTTATGACAAAGGACGAGATCGCTTACTTGAATGAATATCATCAACAGGTTTTTGAGAAAATCAGTCCGTATCTGAATGAAGAAGAAAAAGTCTGGCTCAAAGAGGTTACTTTGCCTTTATGAAAGAAAGGCGAATCGAAATGACATGCCCGCATTGTGGGCATGTTTTTCAAATCAAAAGAGATACTCTGGCGATTGCCGGGATCAGTGAAAATATAGAAAAAGCCCTGGCAAAGAAAACATATTTTCTTCATCAGTGTTCAAAATGCCACGGCATGTTTGAAATGGTGTATCCCTTTATGTTTTATGAGCCAAAGAAACATACGATCCTGTTTTTAGGAAAGAAAGAATGGCTGTCCAATCTGAAAGATGAAATTGTGATTTGCCACAGTAAACCGGAACAGTTTTTGTTTTCGTATCAGGTTTTGTCCAAAGGGCTGAATCTGGCCTATGTGCTAAAGAAGAAAAAAATATGGGAAAACAAATGGAACGCCCGAATCGAGTTTGAAAGCTATGATCAAGAACATCATTGTTTATGGATCCTGGTCAACCAGGAACCCAAGGCCATCTTGTTGTCAAAAGAAGAAGAAATTGAACTGACTTCATAGTATAATAGTGAATAAGAAAAAAGGAGAACCAAAGATGAAAATACTTGTAACAGGGGGTGCTGGCTATATTGGAAGCCACACATGCGTAGAATTGTTGAATGCCGGCTATGACGTGATCGTAGTGGATAATTTATACAATTCCAATGAAAAGGCGATTGAAAGAATCGAAACGATCACAAACAAGAAAGTAAAATTTTATAAAAAGGATATTCTGGACAAAGAGGCGATGAATACGATCTTTGATGAAAACAAGATCGATGCCGTCATTCATTTTGCCGGTCTCAAAGCCGTCGGTGAATCGGTGCAAAAACCGGTAGAATACTATACGGTAAATATTGGAGGAACGCTCAATCTGGTGGATGTGATGCGAAAACATAATGTAAAGAACATCATCTTCTCATCCAGTGCAACCGTTTATGGGGAACCGGCACAGATCCCTATCACAGAAGAATGTCCAAAGGGTACGTGTACCAATCCTTATGGATGGACAAAATGGATGCTGGAACAAATTTTGAGTGATGTTCATACATCCGATTCGGAATGGAACGTGATCTTGCTGCGATATTTCAATCCGATTGGGGCTCATGAAAGCGGATTGATCGGAGAAGATCCAAAGGGAATTCCAAACAATCTTCTTCCATATGTAGCACAGGTAGCCATCGGAAAACTGAAATGTGTTGGTGTTTTTGGAAACGATTATAACACGCCGGATGGAACGGGTGTTCGAGACTATATCCACGTTGTGGATTTGGCCAAGGGACATGTCAAGGCATTGGATAAGATCAACCAGAAGGCCGGGTTGAAAGTATACAACCTGGGAACGGGAAAAGGATACAGTGTTCTGGATGTGATCAAAGCGTTCTCGAAAGCATGCGGACATGACATTCCTTACGAAATCAAACCAAGACGTGCCGGAGATATCGCCGAGTGCTATTCAAAATGCGATCTGGCCAAAGAGGAACTGGGATGGAGCGCGCAGTATGACCTCGATGATATGTGTGCATCTAGCTGGAAGTGGCAAAGTCAGAATCCTAACGGCTATCTCAGTGAGGAATAGATATGAAGATTGGTTTTATAGGCTTTGGCAATATGGCCAGGGCTATTGTTCAGGGATTGATTGAAAAAGGCGGGATATCGCCCGATACGATCCATGTCTGTGCGGCACATTATGAGTTATGCCGGCAAAATGCGGATCGATTGAAAGTTCATGCCTATCCATTGGCACAGGATGTCGTAGAACATGCGGATATGATCGTTTTGGCCGTCAAGCCTTACCAGGTCCAGGAGGTTGTAAAGCCCATCCGGGAACGATTGAAAAAGAAGGTTGTCGTATCCATTGCGGCAGGGTGTTTCTTTGACGATTATGAAAAGATCCTCTGTGAAAACACGCATCATATCTCGGCCATTCCCAATACACCGATTGCGATCGGTCAGGGAATCCTGATCGTGGAAGGCCGGCATTCTTTAAGTGATGAAGAATATCAAGAATTTGTCTCCATCTTTGAGAGAATTGCGTTGATTGAAACCATTGATACAGAACATGTATCGATTGCCACGACGATTGCCGGCTGTGCGCCCGCCTATACAGCCATGTATCTGGAAGCTTTGGGGGATGCCGGCGTTAAACATGGTTTAAAACGGGATCAGGCGTATGCCCTGGCGGCACAAATGATCAAAGGAACCGGGGCGCTCTATATTGAAAATCAAGTGCATCCGGGAATGATGAAGGATGCGGTATGTTCACCAGGCGGCACCACGATCAAAGGGGTTGCGAGTCTGGAGAAAAATGCCTTCCGTGGGATCGTGATCGAGGCCATTGATGAAGTAGAAAAAAAGCTGTAAAGTTGGACTTACAGCTTTTTTTTAGGCTTTCAGGCACTCTTCCAGGATCTGAACGGCGTTGGTCGCAGCGCCTTTTCGAATCTGGTCTCCGCAGCAGAATAAGATCAAAGAATGTTTTGTCGGGTCGCTTGGATCCAAGCGGACACGGCCGACATAGACAAGATCTTGGTTTGAAGTATCCAACGGCATTGGATACTTTTTATTTTGCGGATCATCGACGAACTTGACACCTTTTGCGTTTTTTAAAAGTTCTTTTGCCTTTATGATGTCGATTTCCTTTTCGCATTCAATGGTAATGCTTTCCGAATGAGAACGCAGGATCGGGACGCGGACGCACGTGCAGTTTACACGAAGATTTGGATCGTGCCAGATCTTTCGGCTTTCATTTTGAAGCTTCCATTCTTCCTTGGAGATCCCGTTTTCATCAAAATCGCCAATCTGCGGAATTAGATTGTATGCGATTTGATATGGGAAAGCCTGGGAAGGAATGGATGGATCTTTGACCTGATTTTCCAGATCGCGGATTCCTTGTACTCCGGCACCGGATACAGCCTGATACGTGGAGACGATCATGCGCTGGATCTTGAACTCTTTGTGAAGAGCTTCCAGGGCAACTAAAGCGATAATCGTAGCGCAGTTTGGATTGGCGATGATTCCTTTGTGGGTTTGAATATCCCGGGCATTGATTTCCGGAATGACCAGAGGAACATCGTTATCCAGGCGGTAGGCGCTGGAGTTGTCAATAACGATCGTGTTTTGTTTCTGGGCCCAGGGCATCCACATTTTTGTGATGTCATTTTCTGTAGCGCCTAAGGCATAATCGACGCCTTCAAAACTGGATTCCTTTAGTTCTTCTACCGTAATTTCTTTCCCCTGAAATACAGCTTTTTTACCGGCAGAGCGTTTGGACGCCAAAAGTTTCAGCTGACAGTCGATCTTTCTTTCTTCCAGACACTCTTTCATCTGCTGGCCTACCGCCCCGGTAGCACCAACGATCGCAATGGTTTTCTTATTCATGGAAAGCATCCTCCTTTGTGACAAATTCATGATAGATGGCTTGGATCGTACGGGCAAGATCTTTTCTTGATACCGCTATGGTGATGTTGATTTCGTCACTGCTTTGGGCAATCATGCGAATGTTGATGTTTTTATCTCCCAAAGCCTTGAACAGACGGCCCGCCATACCCGGTGTATCCGACATGTTTTTACCTACGGTCGAAATCAGTGCCAAATCCTCTTCGGTGTGGATCTCATCAGGTTTCAGTTCGTTTTTGATGCGGGCCAGGATCTCATAGAGAGAGTCCTGTACATCGCTTTTATTGATTACGACACTGAAGGAATCAATACCGCTTGGCAAGTGTTCCACACTGACATTGAACATTTCCAGAATCGATAAAACACGGCGGATATATCCGATTTCATTGGACATGTGTTTTTTGTATATATAAATGGAAATAAAGCCCTCCTTGCCGGCAATTCCCGTAATCGGATACGGATTTTTGATCTTGGTCCGTTCCTGAATGATCGTACCCTGGTCCTGCGGGTGATTGGTGTTCAGGATGTGGATAGGGATGTTTGCCTCTTTGACAGGGAAAATGGCTTCTTCATGAAGTACACTGGCTCCCATATACGATAATTCACGCAGCTCGGAATAGGTGATATGCGTGATGGGTTTAGGCTGACTCACGATTTTAGGGTCGGCCATCAAAAAGCCGCTGACATCGGTCCAATTTTCGTATACATCGGCATTCAGACATTTGGCTAAGATCGATCCGGTAATGTCGCCACCGCCCCGGGAGAAGACCTGGATCTGATTGTTGGCAGTGGATCCGTAAAAACCAGGGAATACAAAATGTTCATATTGTGCGCATTTTGCCTGCAGCTTGGCCGCGGTGGCCTGCATATCTACGGATTTATCCAGGTGAAAGCGAATGATGTCTTTGGCATCGACAAAATCATAGCCCAGGTATTCTGCCATCAGCTTGGCACAGAAATATTCTCCCCGGGATACGATCTCGGCCTGGGTATACTGATTTAAATGGGTATAGAATGTATCCAGTTCTTTTTCAATGGGCTGTTTGAGTCCCAGCTCATTTTTGATGTCGACAAACCGTTTGCGGATAAGCTGATATACGTTTCCGGCATCGACATGGTACTGGCGATGGGCATCCAGTAAATATAAAAGATCGGTGATCTTATTGTCCGAAGGATCTTGTTTTCCCGGCGCAGACACAACAACATATTTTCGGGAAGGATCTGCCATTACGATTTCTTTGACTTTTTTGAACTGGGAAGCATTAGCAACGCTGCTTCCTCCAAATTTTGTGATTTTCACCATATCCACCTCAATTACATCCATAAAGCGATCATGGCTTCTTTATCGTGATCCAGGATGGTATCAATGATCGATGCATCTTTTTGTTCAAACCAGTAATAACTTGTGTTTTCATCGATGGCTTGTGTTCGATCGGCCTTTTCCAGTCCTTTTTTACAGCGGACGATCCAGTTTACCTTTAATAAGGATTCATCAACGGTCTTATGGAATTGTAAGTCGATTTTTCTTTCCCGGTTTTCCATGGTATCGATTGCGTTAGCCAGCATTGCCTGTGCCGTGGCCAGCTGTCCAGCCCCTTGTCCAAAGTATCCCAGATAATCAAAGCTGTCCGCAAAGATCAGCTGGGCATTGTAGTTGTCCGGCACATTGGCCAGATAATGACTCTGGCTTAAAAAAGCAGGGGCAATGATACTGGCAAAGTGTCCTTCTTTTTGTTTCGAAATTGACAAATGACGAATGACTTTCTTATGTTCCTTGGCCAGTTCGATATCGCCTGTATTCAGTCTGGTGATTCCGATAGGCTTTCGGATCTTGTCATTTTTTGTGTTATAGGCCAGCATGTTGGTGATGTTGGTCTTATAGTAGACATCGATTCCTTCGATATCGTTGGTTGGATCGGCCTCGGCATATCCCATGGCCTGAGCTTGTTTTAAAGCAACATCGAGTTCCATGCCGTTTTTTTGCATCTGATCCAGGATGTAGTTGGATGTTCCGTTAAAGATCCCCTGATAGCCGCGAATCTCTTCCAGCTTCTGCAACTTCAAGATCGCATCTAAAAAAGGAATGCCTCCGGCTACACTGGCTTCGATCTGAATGGAGCCTCCAGTTTTCTTTGCGATTTCCACATAACGTTCCAAATTGGGAGAAACAGTGGCTTTGTTCGAGGTGATCACATGTTTTCCGTGTTCCAGGGCCAGTGTGATCAGCGTATTTGAAGGTTCGGTTCCGCTTAAACATTCAAAAACGATATCGATATCAACGCGGGTGACCATACCTTTTCCATCGTTGGAAAAATAAGGAAGATCTTCAAGCTCTGGTAAAACGAAGACTTGTTTCAAGTTTAATCCTTCGACATTTCGGCAAAGGATCTCAACACCTTTTCCTACGGTTCCATATCCTAATAAAACTGCGTTCATGACTTCCTCCTTGTTTAATTCAAGAAAACACTTGTTTTTAGAATGTGAACATTGTATCATATGGTATATGGTTTTTCAAGGAGGGTTTATGGAAAAATATTACGTTTCTACACGCGATAAAAATAAAAAAGTTTCGGCCAAACAGGCGATTTTAGAAGGAATTTCCAGTGACGGCGGTCTGTATGTATGGCCTATGTTAGATCAGGTGAAAATCGATTTGCACAAGATCTGTGAACAATCTTATTTAGAAAACGCATGGATGATCTTAAAAGAACTTCTCCATGACTTTAGTGATGAAGAATTAAGAGACTGCATCCAGAAGGCCTATGGTTCTTCATTTTCGGTTCCGGAGATCACTCCGATTCGAAAAGTGGGGGATGTTTATGTGCTGGAGCTTTTTCATGGCCCGACCAGTGCGTTCAAGGATGTTGCCTTGACCCTTTTGCCTCAGCTGATGTCCTGTGCTTTGAAGACAGCCGATTCCAAAGCATTGATTTTGACCGCAACCAGCGGCGATACCGGAAAAGCGGCCCTGGAAGGATTCAAAGACGTAGAAAATATAGGGATCTGTGTTTTTTATCCTGACCAGAAAGTTTCTTTGATCCAGTATCGTCAGATGGCCACCCAGCAGGGAAACAATGTGAAGGTCTATGCGGTGGAAGGAAATTTTGATGATGCCCAGACAAAAGTCAAAGAATTATTTCTCGATAAAGAGCTGGCCGAAAAGAGCCAGAAGGAACATGTTCTTTTGACCAGTGCCAACTCCATCAACATCGGCCGTCTGGTTCCGCAGATCGTATATTATTTTGAAAGTTATAAAACTCTGGTGAACAAAGGAGTGATCCAGTTGGGAGAAAAGATTTCTTTCAGCGTCCCTACAGGAAACTTTGGTGATGTTCTGGCAGGATACTATGCGTATTTGATGGGGCTTCCGGTTGAAAAGTTCTACGTCGCCAGCAATGCCAATCATGTGCTGACCGATTTTTTGACAACTGGTATTTATGACCGCAAACGCGATTTTATCCAGACGATCTCGCCAAGCATGGACATTTTGATCTCGTCCAATCTGGAGCGTTTACTATATTATATGTCCGATAAAGATACAGAATTTGTCAAAGGCTGTATGGAAGACCTTAACACCAAGGGCTCTTATCAGATTCCGGAAGAGATGCTTAAGAAGATCCAGTCTTTGTTTGGATGCGCCTATCTGGATGATGAGAAGACTTGTCAGGTGATCCGGGAAACTTATGAAAATGAAAAGGTGGTATTGGACCCGCATTCTGCCATCGGATATGCCGTGGCTCACAAGGCCAAGGAAAGACCGATCGTATCGCTGGCCACCGCTTCTCCTTATAAGTTCAGCCAGGATGTGCTGCATGCCTTGGATCGTTCTTTTTCGGATGAACTGCAGGCGATGCATACGCTTCATGATCTCTGGTCCGATCCGATTCCGAAAGGATTGGCCCAGTTAGAAGAACTGCCGATTCTTCATAAAGAGGTGATTACGATTGAAGAAATGAAAGAAGTCGTGGAAAAGGCCATGGAGGAACTTGTATGATCGAGGTGCGTGTTCCTGCCACCAGCGCCAACCTGTGTGTCGGCTTTGACAGTCTGGGACTGGCTGTTGACTGGTGGGCAAAATTCTACTTTGAACCCAGCGATTCCTTAACGATCACCGGATGTCCCAAAGAATATGCCAATAAGGAAAATCTTGTGGTCCTTTCTTTTCTGGAAACCTGCCGTCATATTGGAAAAGAACTGCCGGCTTTTCATTTACATATTGAATCCGATATTCCGTTTTCCAGAGGACTGGGCTCTTCCTCGACCTGTGTTGTGGCCGGTATTCTGGCATGCGACGCCTGGTTTGGACAAGGTTTGAATAAAATGGAAATGTTGGAAATCGCAACGAAGATCGAAGGTCATCCTGACAATGTGGCTCCCTGTATCTTTGGCAATGCCGTCTGCAGCTTTATGGAACAGGGGCATCCAAGGATGATGGTGATTCCCTGTGCCGATTATAAGGGACTGGTGATCATACCGGATTATCCGATCCAGACCCAGGAGGCAAGAAAAGTACTGCCGGATATGCTGCCTTTTCAAAGTGCAGTGAATCAGGTGGGAAGAGCTTTGTGCTTTGTACAGGCTTTACAGACGGGCAATGAAATGATCCTTGCCAAGGCTTGTGACGATGTTCTTCATGAACCTTACCGTAAAAAACTGATCAAAGATTATGAAGCCATTCATCAAAAATGTAAGGAACTAAAACTGGCAATGTGGATCTCCGGCAGTGGAAGCACAATGATGGCTGTATCTCTGGATCCTGAAAAATTGAAAGAGCTTCAGCGGTTTGTGGAAACCTCATTGCGTTTGGCTTGTAAAGAAGTTATGATTTCAAAGAAAGGAGCTTGGGTAAACCATGAGTAAATTTTACGTTGTATCCAGTGACATTCTTCCTGAAGTTTTAGAAAAAGTACTGGAAGCCCGAACGCTTTTACAGTCGGGAAAGGTCAAGCGAATCAGCGAAGCCGTCAAGCAGGTCGGGATCTCGCGGGGAACGTATTATAAATATAAGGATGCGGTGTTTGCCTCGCCGCAGGAACAAAACAACCGAAAAGCCGTGATCACCATGACCTTGCGTTCCGAAAAAGGAACGCTTTCAAAAGTTTCTTCCCTGATCTCGGCCAAACAAGTCAATATCCTTGCGATCAATCAGACCATTCCCATCAACGGTATCCATAATGTCAGCTTTACCCTGGATATCAGTGATTTGGATGGGGACATCCAGTCTTTTCTTGATCTGATCGAAGCAATGGCTTTTGTGGATAAGGTGGATCTTGTTGCGATTGAATAAAGTCCTGTCCTTTGTATGGGGATGGATGCTGATCATCGTTTGTGTGGTGGGAAGTGTTCGTACCATGGCCCTGAATCCCGATTTTTATATCCAGCGATATGAAAAAATGGAAATGGCATCATCTCTGGAAGTTTCGGATCAGGATCTCTCTAAGAGCATTACGCGTTTATTAGACTATATTAAAGGAGAGGCCGACGATCTGTCTGTTACGATCACGGTTCAGGGGCAGAAAAAAGAGGCATTTAACGAAAAAGAAAAAAGACATATGGTTGATGTCCGCAATCTTTATCAAAACGCATTTCGCACCGGATGCATTAGTTTTGCCGGCTTGTTGTTGATCCTGTTTTTTCTTTTGGTGACCCAAAGAAAAAAGACCGCCGCCTATCTGAGCCAGGGGCTTTTACGCGCCGGGCTTTGTTTGGGGATCTTGCTGGCGGTATTCGGTTTCTGGATCCTTACCGACTTCAACAGCTTTTGGAACTGGTTTCATACTTTGTTCTTTTCCAATGATCTCTGGCTTTTGGATCCCGCCACGGACTTTATGATCAACATGCTGCCCGAAACGATTTTTTATCAGCTTGTCCTGAGCTGCGTTTTTATGCTCGGTATCTTGCTGGTGCCATGTTTTATAGGAGCTTTGTATTATACAAAGAAGAAAGTGCCTATAGGTTATAATTATGAAAATGATATTAGCTAGTCAGTCACCGCGAAGAAAAGAGATCCTGGAAGAGATGGGATTGTCTTTTGACGTCGTTCCTTCCAATTCCAAAGAGTATTTTGATCCTTGCCTGCCTTTGGAAAAGGCCATCCAGGAAGTCGCGTATCAAAAAGCACACGATGTCTGGCTTCGATATCCGGATCATTGTGTACTGGGAGCCGATACCATCGTCTGTTTTCAGGGAAAGATTTACGGAAAACCTAAAGATCGTCAGGAAGCTTTTTCTTTTTTGAAAACATTCAGTGATCAGTATCAGGAAGTTATGACAGGCATCTGTCTTTTATATAAAGATCAGAAGCTGTGTAAGACCGATATTACGTATGTGAAGTTTCGTAAACTCAGTGACCAGGAAATCCATGCCTATCTGGATACCCACAATGCCTTGGACAAGGCTGGAGCGTATGGGATCCAGGACAGTGATTTTGTCGAAGAGATCCAAGGTTCTCTAACCAATGTTGTGGGACTGGGCAAGGAAAGTGTCAAAGAATTGCTTGAGAAACTGAAATAATTGAGAAAATTTGAATTAACGCTTTACTTTAATGTCTGAATTTGATACTATTTGAAGGCAAAGAAATGGAAAGATAGAAGTACCCCTTCTCACCTGATGTATTTGGTACATAGGTCAAGAGCCAGTTCGTTATGAATTTGTCTTTATTCAATGGGTACTTTATGTGCCCATTTTTTTATAAGAAAAGGTAGGTGTCGAATATCAATAACAGAAAAGTTGCCCCAAACAACGTGAACGATGATCTATTCAATGAAAAGATTCCGTTTAAGGAAGTTCTGGTCATCGATTCAAATGGAGATCAGTTGGGAGTTATGTCAAAAAAAGAAGCGCTGGATATCGCATACAATCAAAATCTTGATTTATTGTGTGTGGCTCCTAAGGCAAGACCAGCGGTTTGTAAGATCTTGGATTATGGACGTTATCACTTTGAACAACAGAAAAAAGCGAAAGAGGCAAAACGTAAACAGCATGTTGTGGAAATCAAGTCTTTGCGTTTATCGCCGATCATTGACGACCATGATTTCAACACAAAACTGAAACACGCTCAAAAGTGGATCTCTGCGGGGATGAAAGTCAAGATTGATATGCGATTCCGTGGACGATTGATCACTCGTCAGGAAGTAGGGAAAGAAATCATGAATGATTTCCTGGAAAAGATGAGCGATATTGCCCTAATAGAGAAAAAGCCTTCTTTGGAAGGAAATACGATGTCAACGGTGTTAGCACCAAAGAAAAAATAAGGAGGATAAAACTATGCCTAAGATGAAGAGCCATAGAGGATTGGCAAAACGTGTTAAGAAAACTGGTTCAGGGAAATTGAAGAGAAGCCATGCTTATACTTCTCACCGTTTCCATGGAAAGACTAAAAAACAGCGTCGTCATTTGGCAAAACCAGGAATGGTTCACGCTACGGACTACAAACGCATCAAGGAAATGTTAGTAAAGTAAAATAGGGAGGAATAAAGTATGGCAAGAGTTAAAGGTGGAACTGTATCACGCGCTAGAAGAAAAAGAGTTTTAAAGCTGGCAAAAGGATACTTTGGTTCAAAACACACATTATATAAAACAGCGAATGAACAGGTAATGCATTCATTCAAGTACGCATACAATGACCGTCGTAAATTAAAGGGTAATATGCGTAAACTGTGGATCGCACGTATCAATGCGGCCGCTCGTATGAATGATTTATCTTACTCACGTTTGATGCATGGATTGAAACTTGCGAACATCCAGATCAACCGTAAGATGCTTTCAGAAATGGCTATCCATGATGAACAGGGATTTGCCAAGATCTGTGAAGAAGCGAAAAGCGCTTTAAAGTAAGCCGTTTGGTGTAATCGTTTGATTACACCTTTTTTTATTTTAAGAGAAAATGAGTTGACACCAGCTAACGGTTAGTTTATACTAACAATGTAGTTAGACAAAACTAACTAAGGAGGTATATTATGAAATATGCATATGCTTCTCGAACAGGGAATGTCGAATCGATCATTTCTCAACTGGGATTGGATGCCCTTTTTATCCAAACGGGTGATGAAGTGATGAATGAACCGTTTATCTTATTTACATATACAGATGGCTTAGGCGATGTTCCTATGGAAGTCGAGACATTTTTAACTCTTAATGGCACGAACCTTAAAGGTGTTATTGTGTCTGGGGATATGGGTTATGGCGATGCTTATTGCCAGGCTGGAGATAAGATTGCCGACGAATATGGCGTGGAATGTCTCTATAAAGTGGAGAATGCCGGCGAGGCCGGTGATATAAAGGCCATTGAAGAAATCTTATCGCATGTCCAGTGAACAAAGAAGTTTTGAAGAATTGATGGCATATCATTGTGCTCCCACCTTAAAAGGGGTCAAGATTGCCAATATGTTTCATGTATCTCGATCGTCGTTTCCCAATGCCTTGGAACTGATGGAGATCTATAACGAAAAGCTGAAAGAAAAGGGCTTGGCTTTTCGGATCCTGCAGGCAGATCAGCCGCGCATTACATTTTATCTTTATTCTTATAAAAAACTGCAAAGAGTTCTCAGTCAACCGGATATCCAATCTTTCTTAAGATTGTTTGGGTATTCCACACATTCTGTATCTGCCTGTTTGGATCATTTAGAAAAACGCATGAAAAATTCTTATTATCCACATGAGATCGGTATCTTCTTAGGATATCCCTATGAAGACGTTCTCGGCTTCATTCAAGATAAACCATGTTGCGGCATCGGAGCCTGGAAAGTCTATGATCCCTCGAAATGGGAACGCACCAAACGTTTGTTTTTACTCTTTGATCGGTTCCGTGACCAATTTGTACAGGCCGTAGAAAAGGGTTTCTTGATTGAACAGCTGATTTGATACAACTCCTTATTTGATCCTATACCAAAAGCCCTGAGGGGCTTTTTTTGAAGAGGAAAGAAACAATGAAAAAAATTGAACAATCCAAAGAAGACTATTTAGAGGCAATCTATGTTTTAGGACAGAAAATCGAAGCGGTGCATAATATCGATATCGCCAGCTTTCTGGGATTTTCCAAATCCAGTGTATCCTCGGCTTTAAAAAAGCTTAGACAGGAAAATCTCATTCAGATCGATGAAAGAAATGTCATTTCATTAACAAAAGAAGGGGAAAAGGTCGCGGTTATGATGGATCAAAGACATCGATTCTTTACAGATATGCTTATCAAAATTGGAGTGGATCCGCAGATTGCCCAGGAAGATGCGTGCCGCATGGAACATGTCATCAGTGAAGAAACGTTTCAGGCGATTTTGGAGGCATTTCAACATCAGAGTTAATTAAGACTAATTAGTCTTGACTTATCATTTTGGTAAGAGTAAACTAACTTTGTAGTTAGAAATGACTAATTAATAGGAGGATTCTATGCCGTTGACTTTTGCTCAATTGAATCAAGAGTATGTGATCGTTCGTATCACAGGACAGGATAAAGTACGTGCCCATTTACGAAATCTTGGGTTCGTGGAAAATGAAAAAGTTTCTGTGATTCAAAGCATTCAGGGAAATTTGATCGTTTCCATCAAAGGGGTTCGCGTCGCTCTTGATAAAAGTCTGGCAAATCGAATCATGATCTAGATAGAGAAAGGAAAGTGAGTATGAAGACACTGAATGAATGCAAGCCTTCACAGACGGTGATTGTTAAAAAGATTACCGGGACAGGGGCTGTTAAACGCCGCATCATGGATATGGGAATCACCAAAGGGGTTGAACTCCATATTCGGAAAGTCGCTCCTCTGGGGGATCCAATCGAATTGAATGTTCGAGGGTATGAACTTACTGTGCGCAAACAGGATGCGCAGATGATCGAAGTCGAATAGAAAGGGGTAGTTTATGGAAATCAAAATCGCATTGGCCGGAAACCCAAACAGTGGGAAAACGACCTTATTTAATCAGTTGACCGGGTCCAGACAGCGTGTTGGAAACTGGCCGGGAGTTACCGTAGAGAAAAAAGAAGGAACCCTGAAAGGGGAAAATCAATGTACGATCCAGGATTTACCGGGAATCTATTCTTTATCTCCTTATTCTTTAGAAGAAGTGGTATCGAGAAATTATCTTGTCAATGAAAAACCGGACGCGATCTTAAACATTGTGGATGGAACTAATATTGAACGAAATCTTTATCTGACCACCCAGCTGTTGGAATTGGGAATTCCGACCGTTGTATGTGTCAATATGATGGATCTGGTCAAACGAAATGGAGATCAGATCGATATTGACAAATTATCGGAAAAGCTGGACTGTCCGGTGGTTTCTATCAGTGCCTTAAAAGGACAGGGAACCAAGGAAGCGGCTCTAAAAGCTATAAAAACAGCACAGGCACATCAAGTTCCAAGAATGGATAAAGTGTATGCGAAAAATGTGGAAGCGGCCCTGGAACAGATTGAAGCCATTCTTTCTTCCTCGGTGGATAATGGCATGCTGCGCTGGTATTCGATCAAGGTTTTTGAACGGGATGAAAGAATCCATGAGATCTTAAAACTTAAAGAAAATGAGAAAAAAGAAATTGAAACTATCATTCAAAAAGTAGAAAATGAAATGGATGACGATTCCGAAAGCATCATTACTTCTCAGCGTTATGATCATATCGGACAGATCGTTCAATATGCGGTGAAAAAGAAAAGTGAAAAACATGCCTTATCTGTTTCTGATAAAATCGATAAGATCGTGACCAATCGAATTCTGGCTTTGCCGATCTTTATTGCGATCATGTATGTTGTTTATACCATTGCGATGGGTTCTACTTCCATTTCCATTGGGACCATGGGCACCGACTGGGCCAACGATGTGCTTTTTGGAGAAATCGTACCGAATTTCTTTGATGGGATCTTGACCAGTCTTCATGTCAATGATGTTCTTTACGGACTGATCATGGATGGAATCTTAGGCGGTGTGGGTGCCGTCTTAGGCTTTGTGCCGCAGATCCTGGTACTGTTTATTCTGTTGTCGGTGATGGAAGACATTGGCTATATGTCCCGTGTTGCCTTTATCATGGACCGTATTTTCCGCCGTTTCGGGTTGAGCGGAAAAAGCTTTATCCCTATGCTTGTTGCGACCGGATGCGGTGTTCCGGGCATCATGGCAAGCCGCACCATTGAACAAGACCGCGATCGTAAGATGACTATTATGACGACTGGCTTTATTCCTTGCGGGGCCAAGATGCCGATTATCGGATTGTTTGCAGGGGCTGTCTTTGGAGGCAGTTCGCTGGTGGCCACCAGTGCTTTCGTGATTGGAATCGCCGCTGTGATCTTGAGTGGGATCATGTTGAAGAAGTTTAAAGCCTTTGCCGGTGAACCAGCCCCATTTGTCATGGAACTTCCCAGTTACCATCTGCCAAGCTTAGGCAATGTCGTAAGAGCAACGTGGGAAAGAGGATGGAGCTTTATCAAAAGAGCCGGATCGATCATTCTATTAAGTTCCATCGTATTGTGGTTCTTACAAGGCTTTGGCTTTACCGATGGACAGTTTGGGATGGTGGCCGACAACAATACCAGCTTGCTGGCGAATATTGGAAATGCTCTTGCCTGGATCTTTGCCCCTCTGGGATGGATCGGAGACATGGCATGGAAAGCGACCGTGGCTACTTTTACCGGTCTGATTGCCAAAGAAGAAGTGGTCAATACGTTTGGTGTTCTTTATAACTTTGCCGAAGTTTCTGAAGAAGGAAACGAGATCTGGACTTTGATTGCCAGAGACTTTACCCCGATTGCCGCTTATAGCTTTATGATCTTCAATCTATTGTGTGCACCATGTTTTGCGGCGATGGGAGCCATTAAACGCGAAATGAACAATCCAAAATGGACCCTGGCGGCCATTGGCTATATGTGCGTATTTGCCTACGTATCCAGTCTTATCGTTTACCAGTTAGGCGGACTGATCTTAGGGGAAGTGACCTTTAGTATCTGGACGATCGTTGCGCTTGCACTTTTGGCCGGTATCCTATATCTTTTATTTAGACCGGGATACAAACCTAAAACAGAGGCCATCGATATCCAGAAAATTTCGATCGCAAAATAAAGGAAAGGAGGATGTCTATGGGAAATATCATTGTGCTTTTGGTGCTTTCTATAGCCATTGCATTGATCCTTCGTTCTCTTTACTTTCAACATAAAAATCACAAGAACTGTACCGGAAATTGTGCATCCTGCCACTCTGGAGGTTGTCATCATGACTGGGAAGGCATCTTAAGGCAGATCAAAACGGATCCGCCAAAATAGATGGAATATAGGCGAACAGAATTCGAATTCTGTCCGCTTTTTGTTTGGATATTTGACGAAAGTCCTATAAAAAGTGTAAGATAGAGTGGAATTGATTTGGGGTGAAAGATATGGCCGAGGAAAACAAGAACCAGAAAAGCGCTCTTGAACAACTCAAGGAGCTCCAGAAGAACGACAATATTTCTTCTTTGGAATTCAATGAACCAGACTTAAAAGGATTTGATGCCGCCAGTGTGTTTGAAATCAAAACACATGTGCAGGAAGAACCAAAACGCAAGATCTTTGGGAAACGTGCCCAGAGACATGCCCAGGTGGAAGTAAAGGCATCTGCCTTTGAAAATGACGATGTTCAGATCGAAGATATCTATGTTTCGCAAAACGCAAAACCACAGCCAATGAAACGTACAAAGAAAACACCGGTGGTAGAAGAAGCGGCTGTAGAACAGAGTCCGGAAATAAAAGAGGAAGAAGT
>NZ_CALVGO010000024.1 GCF_944327125.1 uncultured Faecalicoccus sp. | reverse complement strand
TGGCTTTCCAACTCTGAGAAGAATTTGAAAAAGGACGCGGGACCGAGGTGGTGAGGCATGAAATGACGAATAAAAAGCGAAATGACAAGCGTTATCAGATAGTGAAGAAAACTAAAGAAAATATGCTTAATCTCGGTGTTTATCGAAAACAATTCGATCCAACGATTCGAAGGTATGCGAATTTGAGGTTGATGTATGATGACTTGAACAGAATAGTCGAAAATAAACTGAAAAAATCGAATGAGATATATGACAAAGAATTCAAGCAATTAGAAAATTTGCAGAAATTATTGATAGATTGTGAAAATACTCTAGGACTGACTCCAAAAGGATTGAAAGCTTTACAATCAAAAAGTATGGAGCAGCCGAAGAAATCACTGCTTGCCGAGGTGTTGAGCGGTGGAATTTAAGGGAAAGTATGCGAAAGAAGTCAGGGAGTATTGCGATGGATGTCTTTCCGGGAAAATAAAGGCAAATCATTATCGAAAGAAAGCAATCGAACGATTTTATCGAGATCTTGAAGATGATCGTTATGAATGGAAGCCGAAAGATGCGGATTTTGTCATCACGATCATAGAACGATGTATCTGTCATCAACAGGGCGAGAATCAACAGGGAGTACCTCTAAGAGATACTCCTTTTATTTTGATGCCGTTTCATAAATTCATCATCTACAACCTTCTTGGGCTTTACCAGAAAGGAACGAATATTTGGAAATACCATGAGGCATTGATATTCATTCCAAGGAAAAATGTTAAGACAACGTTTTCGGGAGCGTTGGCATGGGCACTTGGAATATTGATGAGGAAGAGTGGTTCGAAAGTTTATGTAGTGGCCGCTGCTTTAAAGCAAACGCTGGAAACATTTGGATTCATCAAATACAACATCGTCCACATGGGAGAAGATGATCAACACGGAGGTTTATTTCATATTATCGACAACAACAATGAACATTCCTTAAAAGCTGAATTCTCGGATGGAATGTTTGAACTAAATGCGTTGGCTGCGAATCCTGATGCGCAGGATTCATTCAACTGCAATATCGCTATTGCGGATGAGATCCATGCTTTCAAAAAACCGAAACAATACAATTTGTTCAAGGAAGCAATGAAAGCTTACTCGAATAAATTGATGATTGGTATTTCAACTGCCGGAGATGATCCAAATGGATTCCTGGCGCAAAGAGTTAAATATTGTAAAAGGGTGTTGGATCAAGAGATTGATGACGAACAGTATTTCATTTTTATCTGTGAGGCGGATATGACGGAAAATGATGAAGGTGGAAAGTTCCTCGACTACATGAACCCGGATGTTCAGGCAATGGCCAATCCGGGAATCGGCGAATCGATTCGGTCGGAGGACCTGATGAACGATGCGGTCCAGGCGCAAAACGATCCGCAGCAAAGAAAAGATTTTTTCGCAAAATCTTTAAATGTATTCACGAACCAGATCGATACATATTTTGATATGGCGATGGTCCAGACATCCGATATGAAATACGATTGGACGATTGACGATTTGGTCAAGCTTCCAATCAAATGGTATGGCGGCGCCGATTTATCCAAGCTGCACGATTTGACCGGAGTCTGTATTTATGGTCGCTATAAAAATATAGATATTTGTATCAGTCATGCATTTATCCCGATTACCACAGCTTACCAAAAAGCGGATGAAGATAACATCCCGGTATTCTGGTGGGAGGAAGAAGGATGGCTGACCACTTGTAATTCAAACGTTATTGAATATGAAGACGTGGTGCAATGGTTCATCAAGGTGAAGAAACTTGGATTCAATATCCGATGGGTCGGATATGACCGAAGATATAGCCGAGAGTTCATCTTGAAAATGAAAAAGGCAGGAATCAAGATCCGTGACCAGAAACAGCTTTACGTTGAAAAAACGGAAGCGTTCAGGGAAATTGAGAAAAAGATCCGTATGCAGGAGTTCTATTATTGCCACAACAAGGCGTATGAATACTGTATCGGCAATGTGAAAGTCGCAGAAGATTCGGATGATTTTGTCAGATTCCAAAAGGTTATGCCAAATCAACGAATCGACCTGTTCGATTGCAGCGTGATCGCTTGTAAACAGTTACTGATTGCGAGCGAGAAATCACAGTCTGCATCGCAGTGGTTAGATTAGGAGGTTTAAAGTGTCGAAAAGAAAAAAGAAAAAAGCATATCAAAAGTCAAATCCACCTAATCAGACTCGAAGTGCATCCAGTTTTGCGCTGACACAGCTGGATTGGGAAAGTTTGGCTTATGAAGGATATATTCCGTTGAGCAAGACTCCAGAGATCGTGAGTGCTGTGAATAAGATCGCATCGTTAATTGGTAGCATGACGATCCATTTAATGCAGAATACATCAAACGGAGATCAGAGAATCAAAAACCAATTGTCGAAACTGATAGACATCAAACCCAATCCTTTCATGGTTAGAAATACTTTTATCAGTGCATTGGTCCGTTGCTTGCTTTTGGACGGCGATGGGAATGCCGTGATCTACCCAAGAACACAGGATGGATATGTAGAGGGTCTATATTTGATTCCTCCTGGACAAGTCAGCTTTATTGATGATCAAAACTACGGGTACTACATGTCCTACATGGGACATCGGTATACGAATGAAGATCTATGTCATGTAGTTTTGAATCCAGATCCATATCATCCCTGGAAAGGTACAGGGTATCGGGCATCGCTACGAAGAGTTGCGGATACTCTCAATCAGGCACAAGCTACGAAAAAAGGATTCATGGAATCGAAATGGAAACCATCGGTCATTGTGAAAGTAGATGCCATGACAGAAGAGTTCTCTTCAAAGGCAGGTAGAGAAAAGCTTTTGGAAAAATATGTAACTTCATCAGAAGATGGTACACCGTGGCTCATTCCAGCTGACGGATTTGATGTGGTTACAGTAAAACCACTGAGTCTTAACGATCTTGCGATCAAAGATTCAGTTGAATTGGATAAGAAGACGGTATCGTCATTGCTCGACATACCGCCTTTTGTTTTAGGAATTGGATCATTCAATCAACAGGAATGGAACAATTTTGTAAACACACGGATAAGGGGAATCTGTACAGCAATTCAACAGGCCCTTACCGATACATTGCTTATCAACCCGGATTGGTATTTCCGGTTCAACATTAGATCGCTTTATTCCTATGACTTACAAACGCTCTCGACGGTGGGATGTAATTTGTATACACGTGGAATCGTGGACGGGAATGAAGTGCGTGATTCTATGGGCTATTCACCGAGGGATGGTCTGGATGAACTTGTCATTTTGGAGAACTATATACCGCAGGGAATGATAGGAGATCAGAAGAAACTCGAACAGACAGGAGGTGGAAGCGATGGAGAAAAGAACGGATAGACGAATCATCCGTAGTATTCATTCTGATTTTAAGACAAGAGCTGATGATGGAAAGAAACACATCGAAGGCTACTTTGCCGTGTTTAATTCAAATTATGAATTGTGGGAAGGCGCTTCGGAAAGTGTAGATCCTCATGCTTTTGATAACACGTTGAGCAGAGATATTAGAGCTTTACAGGACCATGATTCTAGATTGGTTATCGGTCGAAACAAGGCGAATACTCTGACTTTGAAAGTGGATGCAAGAGGATTGTGGGGAGATGTCATCATCAACGAGGATGACCAGGATGCATTGAATCTATATGCGAGAGTCCAGCGCGGAGATGTTGATCAATGTTCATTTGGATTCGAAATCAACAAAGAACAATTTGAAGAACGAGCAGACGGAACCGTTCATTGGACAATCGAGGATGTCACTCTTTATGAGGTGTCCGTTGTTACTTTCCCAGCATACGAGGCCACATCCGTATCTGCGAGAAAACGAGATCTAACTGATATCAGAAAGAAAAGTATCGATGTTTTGAAAAGAAACATGATGAAGAAACTCAAAGGAGGAGAAGCATGAGTTTAAAAGTTTTGATGAAACGAAAAGCACTCCAAAACAAGAAACAATCTTTGGAGGAACTTCGAAAAAAAGAGAGTGAATTCGAAAAGCGAGAAAAAGAATTGGAAGATGCCGTAAACGAATTGACTGAAGAATCGACCGATGAAGAAAGGTCAGCAGTTCAAGAAGAAGTCGATAAATTCGAAGAAGACAAGAAGGCACATGAGGAATCAAAAGGAGCTTTGGAAACTGAAATCAATGATATCGAGGAAGAAATCAAAGAAATTGAAGAAAATCAGCCAAAGCCTAATGCAGATCCAATGCCGGAGGAAAAAGGAAATGAAGACCGAGGAGGAATGAAAGAAATGAGTGTAAGAACTAAATTGTTTGGCAACGTTCAGGAACGCACTGAATTGTTCCAACGTGAAGATGTTAAGAAATTTTTGACAGAAGTACGTTCTGCGATCAAAGAAAAACGTACCGTAAACAATGCAGGAGTATTGATTCCTGAAGTACTGTTGCCAGTATTGCGACAAATCGTAGAAGAAAATTCAAAATTGTATAAATATTTACGAGTTCAGGCGGTCAAAGGAACTGCTCGTCAACCAATCATGGGAGATATGCCGGAAGGTATCTGGACCGAAATGGTTGGTGCATTGAATGAATTGGATCTTCAATTCTATCAAGCTGAAGTTGACGGCTATAAAGTAGGCGGATTTGTAGCGATTCCCAATGCATACGTTGAAGATTCTGACGAAGATTTAACAGAAATCGTCTTGGTAGCTATTGGTAAAGCCATCGGAACTGCATTGGATAAAGCGGTAGTCTATGGAACTGGTATCAAAATGCCGTTGGGTATCGTGACTCGATTGGCGCAAGATGCACAGCCTGACAACTATCCTACGAATGCACGCCCTTGGAAAGATCTGAGTGAATCAAATATCAAAACAGGAACTGGAAAGACTGGTTTAGATTTGTTCAAAGAAATTGTTAAATCTAAATCTTGTACTTTCAACAAGTATTCAAAAGGTTCAGTAGTATGGATGATGAATGAAGCAACCCACAATACATTGATTGCTGAATCTATCGGAGCCAACATGAATGCTGCTATCGTTGCTGGCATGCAGAACTCTATGCCAGTCGTCGGCGGTGATATCGTAGAATTGGATTTCATTCCTGACAATAACATTGTATACGGTCACTTAGATTGCTATTTGTTGGCTGAACGTGCTGGAACGAAACTTGATGAATCCGATCATGCACGATTCATCGAAGACCAGAAGGTATTCCGCGGAACTGGTCGCTATGATGGTAAACCAATTATCGCAGAAGCTTTCGGAGTATTATCAATCGACAGTACTGCTCCACAGACAAGCGCTACTTTCTTAGGCGACAAAGCTAACGATGCAACATTGCAGGATATCACAGTTGCCGGGACATCTGTGAGCGGATTTGACCCAGATAAATTTACTTATACACAGACCGCAACGGCTGGGAAAGCCAAAGTTGATGCCGTTCCGACGGAATCTGGTGCTAAGGTAGAAATGACATATGATGGCAAAGCGATCAATAACGGTGCGGAAGTCACTATTGCAGCAAACAAAGTTTTGAATATCAAAGTCACTAAGGGTATGTCTGAATTGAATTACACTGTAACAATGTCTGTAGGCGGATAGAGGTGATTATATGCCTCAAATGGATGCAGAATCCAAATTAATAGTCCTCAAACATAACTTGCAAATTATTACAAATGCGAACGATAAATACTTGAATATTTTGCTCGATCAAGCGGAAGCACTAATGAAAAGAGAAGGAATAATGAACGACGATACAGATGATTATCATCTGGCCCAAATTGATTATGCAGCATATCTTTTCCGTAAACGTGCCAATCTTGAAGCAGGATTCCCAACTCATTTGAGATATGAACTGAATAATATTTTGTTCAGTCAAAAATCAAAATGACATTCGATGATGGAATCATAGGCATTTATGAGCGCATAAATACAGCCGGCAAAGGAGAACTTCCTAAGCCGGCTTTGCGTTTAAAAAGCCGACATTATTTTTCATATGAAGTGTTGGGTTATAACCGCTATTACGAGGCGAAAAAAATTCAAGATGAGATTTCGGATGTTATTGACATAGAGAGAAACAGAAACATATCGAACCAGGACATCGTAGTAATTGAAGATGATGATAGTCAGTATCAGGTGTCTATGATACAGCATGCATTTGATGAAGACGGATTGAAGATCACAAGGATCACTTTATCGCATATCAATGAACAATTTAACTTCGAAACTTAAAAAGTTTAGAAATGCACTGAATAACATCGATTTTGATCATATCTATCATTATGATGCCGGGGACTGCGAATCCAAGAGATATATCGTTTGGCAAGAAGAAGGAGAAGGCGAATCCAATTACACGAACAATCGTTTGGACAATCAAGTGATTCAAGGGTCTGTGGATCTATATGTAGTTGATGAATTTGACGAACTAATCGATAAGATCCAGGAATCACTTGATAAGGATTCCATCGCCTTTACTTTATTGGCAGTGCAATATGAAACATCCACAGGATTTATCCATTACACATGGCAATGGGAGGTTTCTTGATGGCAACGATCGAATTGGGAAAAGGATTTGATGAATATTTGAAAAAGCTGGAATCCCTTGAAAAAAAGGATACAGTACCGATGCTTAAATCTTCTCTATATGATGGTGCCGGATATGTCGCGGATGCGATCCGCCAGGAAATAGAAGCTTTTCCTGGAGGCAAGAAAGCATCCAATGGACCAACCGATAAAGATATTGCAGATCTTAAACAAGGTCTAGGTATATCTCCAATGGAATTCAAGAATGATGATGTTTCTGTGAAAATCGGTTTTGCAGGTTATGGACATGTTACAAAAAAATATCCTAAAGGAGTTCCGATTCCAATGACAGCAAGAGCTATCATTGCCGGAACTTCTTTTCGTCCGAAGGATGATTTTGTTGGTCGAGCGGTAAGAAAAGCTCGAAAACGAAGCATCAGTATCATGGATGAAAAAATAAATGAAGAATTAGAAAGGAAGATGAATAATGGCTAAAAAAGGTTTAAGCCGTTTGTTTATGGCGGAATACGAGTATTCGGAAGAAACGAAGAAAGTAACATATACAAATGGTTGTGAAAACGAAAAATTAGCTTCTTACTCAACTGAAATTTCATCCTCTGAAGCATCAAATTTGTATTTGAACAATGGAATTGCAGAAACAGAGGGTGGAACTTTTACAAATGGTACTTTAACTTTAGAAACAGGAGATTTATCACCTGAAACAAGTAAGATGATGTGTGGCTTGAAATCCAATGAAATTACATTGGATGACAGCTCTCAAACTAAAGTTACGGAAACAATTTGGGATGATGATCTACACCCAGTAAATCTTGGGGTTGGACTTATTGAACTTCATCAGAAAAATGGAGTTGAATTTCATCGCGCTGTGATTTTACCTAAAGTATTTTTCAACATTCCAAGCGGTTCAGCTACTACAAAGGGAGAGACAGTCGAATGGCAAACTCAGGAAACATCTGGTGTAATCAATCGTTCTGATGAAGTTGATGAAACGACTAAGCACAATCATCCTTGGCAGTTACATGCCGATTGTGAGTCAGAAGAGACTGCAGTAGCATACATTAAAAAGGTTCTGAATATCACTGATCCTGTTCAAAAAGCATCTGCGCCTCAAAGCGAGAGTGGAACAAATGCTGATCAAGCTTAGCTATATAGACATTGGGGAACATAAGTACCCGATGTCTTTTTCTATTGCTTCTGGAAGACAAATGGGAGGATTTATCAAACTCACGAAAAATTTTGATAAAGATTCGATGGACCTTCCTCAAGTCGCTCAGATTTTAACAGATCTTCTATACGCAATGATCTATTCAGGGTGCGCCTATATGAACCGTATGCACTTGCCGGCATATGAAGAAGCTCCGGTAGATTCAAATGGGAAATTCATTCCGTTGAAAAAGGAAGATCTGGAAGTTCTTATTCCGCTAGAACCGGAAGCGTTAAATGAACTCACTGGAAAGATAAAAGAATGTATCAATCTTGGAAAGCAGCGAGATATCAAAGCGGTCGAGAATAAAAATCTAAAAAAAAAGAAACAAAGACGTTAAAAGGTGATCCTAACCTGTATCTTGTTTCGAAAGCCTTTTCGATTGGTATCCCGACAGATCTTGTCATGCATATCCCAAAAGGGGAATTAGAAGATCTGGTTGATGCCAATTTAATTTTGAACGGATATTGCGATGAATCCGTTCAAGAAGATTTCATTGATATTTCATTAGATTAGGAGGTGATTGCATGGCTGGATATGATATTGGTCCTCGGATTTCAATAAAGGGAGAAACCGAATTTAACGAATCGATCAAGAAGATCAATCAAAATTTAAAGCTGTATGGTTCAGAAATCGATGCAATCACTGAGCAGTATAAGGAGCAAGGTGATACACAGGAATCCTTGATCCAGAAGAATACTCTTTTGTCTAAAAAGATCGACGAACAAAAAAATAAGCAAAAGCTTTTGGCCGATCAAATTCAAAAGCACACGAAATATCTTCAGGAGCAGCAGCAAGAGATCAATCGATTGAGCCAGGAATTTGGTGAAAATTCAACTCAAGTTCAAAAAGCGCAAAGACAGTATGCAAATACAGAGAATACGATCTCGAATCTTCAGGTTGCGTATAACCAGTGCCAGACTTCAATCAATAAGTCTACAAACGCTTTGGACAAGAACGAAAAAGCATTAAAAGACCTAAAGTCTGGTGCCGACAGCGCGGAAAACGCTGTGAAAAGTGTTGATAATGCAATGGATCAAGCAGGTGATTCAGCGGATGAGTTGAATCAAAACTTCAAAGCAGCGTTCAGCGCAGAAGCAGTAGGAGATTTCGCGCAAGGAATCATCAGCAATATGCAGTCTGTGGTGGAAGAATCCAAAGAGTACATGCGAATCATGGCTTCTTTGGAAACGTCTTCCAGACAGTTGAACTATACGAACCAAGAAACCCAAGAAACATATTCGGCATTTGTCGGTGTATTGGGAGATACACAGACCGCCGCAACGGCAACCGCTAACCTCCAATCTTTAGGATTGCAGCAAGATCAATTGATGCAGATGACATATGGTGCGATTGGTGCTTGGGCGCAATATGGAGATTCTATTCCAATCGACAGTTTGGCAGAAGCGATCAATGAAACGGTACAGACAGGGACTGTCACCGGTACTTTGGCAGATATGCTCAACTGGGCCGGAACTTCCGAAGATGCGTTCAATGAGAAGTTAGCGAATTGTTCGAGTGCATCCGAAAGAGCCAACTTGATCCTGCAAGAAATGGCAGATCAAGGTTTGATGAATTCTGCCAATGCTTGGATGGACAACAATAAAGCCTTAGTTGATTCGAACAAAGCGCAAGATGATTACAATAAGGCAATGGCCGATATGGCTGAAACAATCATGCCATTGTTTACTACCGTTGCTCAAGTGGTCACAGACATCGTCAATATCTTTAACAGCCTTCCGGCCCCAATCCAGATTGCCATTGTAGCCATCGTGGGTATCGTGGCTGTCTTGGGAATGTTGGCGCCGATCATCACGGCCATAGGTATGGCCAGTTTGGGAGCAACGCCAGGTGTTGGCGCTTTAAGCATTGCATTGTCGCCAATCACATTGATCGTTCTGGCAATCGTTGCGGCTGTTGTTGCACTGATCGCCATCATCGCGAACTGGGGAACAATATGCGACTGGTTCAGTGAAAAATGGTCGCAGTTTACCACCTGGCTAGGTGACAAATGGGAGGCTTTTAATTCATGGTTTAGCGAAAAAGCGGATGCGTTTGTTACTTTCTGGAAAGAATTGCCAGGGAATATTTGGGGATGGATCTCAAGTCTACCGAAGAAAATCTGGAACTGGGGAACTGAAATCATTACCAACTTAAAAGAAAGTATCTCGAACAAGATCAATCAGATCCGTCAGACGTTTGACAATATCGTCGATACTATCGCCGATAAAATTGGTGGCCTTCCAGGAAGAGCGTTGCGCTGGGGTAAAGATATGATCGATAACTTTATCGATGGTATAGCCTCTAAAGTGGACAGCCTATTTGGATGGGTTGGAGATATCGCTGGAGGAATTGCCGATTTCTTAGGATTCTCTGTTCCCGAAAAGGGCCCAATGAGTGATGCTGATAAGTGGATGCCGGATATGATGGATCTGTTATCGTCTGGTATCAAAAATAACAAACAGAAAGTCCTTGATGAAGTCTATTCATTAGCGGATATGATGCGTATTGATCCTTCATACGCAAACACAAGCCATATGATTACAGAATCTACCACGGTAGTTCCAGTAGAAGTATCCTTGGATGGAAGAGTCATCTCAAGATCGGTTGAGCGTCATACGGGAAATCGTCAATCGTCGATTCAAGTCATGAAGGGGTGATCGTATGTACAATCGAGAAGATTTATTCATCAATGATCAGTCTTGTATAAATATCGGTTTATACCCGGCAGAATTGCCGGGTATTTCTGTTCCAGCACGTCAATACAATGAAACTACGATTCCAGGACGTGATGGAATCTTTTATGAAGACCTTGAAACGTTTGACGATATCAATCAGTCTGTTAAGTTCAATTTCCGCGCTAGAAAAGGACAAACCGTTGATACATCATTCAGGCAGTATCGAAGGTTTTTAAGAAACGCAAAGACCTATGCCAAACAGTCAGATCCAACAGTCTTTTATAAGATCAAAAAAGTAACGATTGGTGATCTATCAAGAGGTACTTCTTTTACGATAGGAACATTTGATTGTGAATTTGTCCTTGCACCTTATGCTTATTTACAAACCGGTGCGGTAGAGTATCCAATCCAAAAGGTTGTGAACAACCCTTTTGACGTCTGTCATCCTATTTACATATTAAAAGGCAACGGATCGTGCAATTTGATCATCAACGGAAAATCTATGAAATGTAATGTTTCAGGAAAATTGTTTATCGATACAGAATTGAGACTGGCATATCGTTCTAATGGCGAATGGGTCAATTCAAGTGTTTCTGGCAATTATGAAGATCTATATTTGCAAAGCGGATTGAATTCTATCAAAGTAACGAATTCATCTATTCTTTTAAGGGTTATACCAAATTGGAGGTATGAACCATGATCCAATTATATAAACAAGGGAATGAAAATTTCGATATGAATGGAGATGTAGTTCTAGAGCCTACATCTTGTACTGCTCATTTTGAGATCAATTCGGAATGGACCGTAGAATTGATCCATCCTATCAATGAACGTTCAGATTTTATCCAGGCAGGAGCAGTTATCAAAATCCCAAGTCCATATGGTGACTTGCTTTATGAGATCAAAAAATCTAACAAGGCAGATTACGATGTCCAGGCTACAGCCTATCCGTATTTTATGAAGGCAAAAGGAAGATGCCCGATGATATGGGATACAAGAGTAGTCAATGGAACTCCTCAAACCGCTTTAGATGCTTTTTTGTCGAATGGCTTTGAAGGCGATTCGGATATCATGGATCTTAAAACATGCTATTTCGAGAACATGAATGTCATTGAGGCCATCAATGGAGATACAGACAACTCTATCCGAAACAGATGGGGAGGAGAGCTGGCCTGGATCAATAACAAAGTTTTGATCAAAAAAAGATTAGGATCTGACAATGGAGCGCGTGCAGAATTCGGATACAATCTTTCAGGCATCGAAGAAGATATTGATTTTTCTGAAGTCGTAACACGGATCTATCCGAAAGCATATGATGGTTATATGTTGCCGGATCATGAAGCAATCAACAGCTCTTTGATCAATAAATATCCAGAACCTTATCCCAAGATCTATGAGTATTCGAACATCAAGCTTCGAACAGATGAAAATATGTCCGAATCGGACGGAGATATCATCTGTGATACGTTGGATGAACTTTATGCAGCCTTACGCGAATCAGCTGCAAAAGAGTTTGAGAATGGTGTGGATCTGCCAAAGATCACATACACAGTTAGTATGGTCGATCTATCACGATTGGATGAATACAAAGAATTTGAAGATCTTGTCAAAGTTCAGCTAGGAGACACAGTCCATGTCAAACACCGGAAACTTGGAATAGAAACGACTCAAAGGGTAGTTTCCATCGATTATGATTGTATATTAGAAAAAATAGACAGTATGACTTTAGGAACTGACACCACCGGATTCTTTGACAGCGTAGGAACTGTAACATCTAGTTTCGATAAAGTTGTCGATACAAAAACAAATACGTTGATTGCGGACAAGATCCAAGGAATCATAAATGCTGCCAACGCTTCTTTCAAAGCTCAAAAAAATGTTGCTCAAAAACAAGATATCAGAGCGATGCTGTTTGAGGACACCGATCCTGACAGCGATACTTTTGGAGCTTTATGTCTTGGGACACAAGGATTACAAATTGCCAAAGAAAGAAATGAAACAGATACAGATTGGGATTGGGGAACTGCAATCACGTTTGAATCTGTAATTGCTGACTATATAATTACCGGAATTCTATCGGACAAATCCGGTAATTTTTATTTGAACATGGATTCAGGAGATCTTGTCATGAAAAACGGGACTTTCTCTGGCGAAATCAATGGATCAAATATTAACGGTGGAAATATTGATATCCAAAGTGTTTTGAAGGTTGGAGAAAAGATCATTCTTTCAAATAATCTCATAAATTATGGGGAAGGATCTCGTGGTGAAATTACAGTCGGAAAAGATGAATCAAATGCAAAAATAACAATGAATGATATTGATTATGATGTGGGATTGAGCGAAAGCGAAGTTCGTATTAGTGGTGGAGACGATTGCTTTATTCGAGTGAACGAAGTAATTCCTTCAAGCGGGAACAAAGTAAATGAAATTCACTTATCAGCTGGAGAGAATTCTTTAGGAATCGATAGCTATGGGATCAGAGTGAACGGTAATCGCGGTCTAACAGGAACATATACTGTGAATAATTCAATCAGTCTTCAAGAAGGATTGGTCACGGGGGTCAGCTAATGGCACAGTCATTCCAAGTATTCCATGATACGTACATTGGTACGGCTTATGATGTTGATGGCTCGGCAGGACCTCAATGCTGGGACGGATATGCGTTCTACGATCAGTGGCTCGGTTATCCATATGTAAGCTGTACGGCTACTGGCGGTGCACGTGATCTTTGGGAACAACGCGCAACCAATGGAATGCTGGACAACCATGAAGTAGTTACTGGCGCTTTGCAGAATGGTGATATTGGCGTTTGGGGAGCTAATATGGGTGGCGGATATGGTCACGTTGCCATGTATTACAACGGTAAGTGGATGGGCCAAAATCAAGGTGGTGTCTCAGCCTACACCGATATCAGTATTCCTCAATCTCCAATGGGTGCGTTTAGGCCAAAATGTTATAAAAACGGACCTGGTGGAACAACTAAGAAATTTAGAATCACATGTGTTTGTGGACTGATTACTAAAGTTGAAATTGTAGAAGTATAAGGGTAGAAGGGAGTGATGCCTATGAACCCTATTAAAATAAATTTGAATACAAAAAGTATGGCTCAAACCATTGAAGTCAATCAAGGAGACAGCGGAAGAATCATCAGCTGTGCTTTAGATGAAGATGTATCGAATTATTTAGTCTATGCTCAAATTAAATTGCCTAGCGGATCATATGTGAGAACAAATTGTGATGTAGACGGTAATGTAGCTACGTTCCGCCTTCCGCTAGATGCAACAGTTGTTCCAAATGAAACTTTGGAAGCTAATTTATTAGTAAAAACAGATGCAACCACAGATTACGAAGATCTTTTGCTATGGAAACAAAAAGTAGAATCTGGTCAAACAGTTGTGCTGATCGAATCTACAGAAGAAACAGATGTAAATGCTATCGATGGTGAGATATTAAGTGATGCCTCCATCAGCTCATTTATGTTTTATATCCATGTAAATCGAATAGCTGTTCAACCCGATGATCCATATCAGGAAACTTTAGAGGAAATGCAGCAAGCAATCCAGGATTGTAATGATCAACTTGGATTGATGGAGTCTGCGACAACAGCAGCAAATAACGCTGCATCTAACGCTAACGAAAAAGCCGGTGCTTGTGAAACCGCCAAAACCGAATGTGTAAATGCGACATCTGATTGTACTGAGATTACTGAAACCGCAGAAGTCTATGTTCCACAAGCACAACAAATTGTAGAAACATGGCAAGATGTAGATGTATCAGGCGTAGCGGTTAATGGTGTACAGTCTACAAATTCAACCTTTAGCGGTGAAACATCCGATTGCGGAGTTGAACTAAAAAAAATAGTAGGAAAAACCGTCCAAAACGGAACGCCTAGTCCAGACAGTCCAGTTCCGATTGAAAACGTGAAAATCGACAATATTTATTCGTTTAGCGGTAACATGGTTGATTTAGACAGACTAAAGTCTAATGCAAACGTATCGTTGACTAGGTTAAACGATAGAACGGTCAAATTGGTCGTTGACGTTGTAAGAGACTTTCCAAAGTGTGAATACGCACTCAATAACGAGGAAATAGAGTTTTTAAAAGGCAAAACAATTAAAATCATTTGCGACAGTTTAACTGGTAGCAGTGTTTCAAAACTTTTCCAGTTTGTCTGTATTAGTCCTAGCGGAAAAAAATATATCAATTCAGGACAAGCAGTTAATTATATGCAAATCCCAGAAAATGCAACAGGGCTAACCATTCAGTTTTTTGTTGTAAATACTGCTGATACGGACAATGTTGCAGTTGGAGATTGGGCGACATTTGAAGCACCTAGAATCGTATTGTATGATTCAGACGACCAATCATGGAAGCCATATGGATTTAGTGCGACAGAAACCAATCTAACACTAGCCGAGGGCGACACTTATGAAAACGGAAAAGTGACGAGGGTTAGAAAACAAGTTACGTTTGACGGAAGTAGTGATGAAAATTGGAGTATGGATCAATCTGGATCAGTATATAGATTCTTTATAAACTTTTCAGATTCGCTAAATAGCGATGGCAGAAGTGAAGTTAAATGCAACCGTGGAATGTTCAATAATAATAATAATAATAATATAGGCACTATATTTATTATTAAAAAAATATGTTATTACATTCCGCCACAAGACATCACTACTGTTGAGGCATTTAAAACATGGCTATCAACTAACAATTTAGTTGTCGAATACGAACTCGAAACACCAACAACAGAGGAATTTAAAATACCTACTATTCCTAGTTATGAGCCATACACTCAAATATCAACAAATTCAGTTGTAGATCCTACGATTACGTTTAGACCGTTGCCTTTTACGGAATGTCTCGGTAGATTGCAAGAACTATATGATTGGTATCTTAAAGTTATCGCAGGGCAGACTAGTGTTCTAATTGATACAGAGGAGGGAAGCTAATGAAAGTTAAATCTTTAGGTGTTGAGAAGTACATTGATACTTCTCAGGAAGATGCGGTCGCAGCTAATATCACCTTAAACAGTGAATATTTAGATACAAAGGAGGTAGCTTATGCTTAGCGCCAAGAGTTTAGGAGTAGAAAAACAAATTCCACTAAATCCTGATATGACCTATACAAAGCCGACTATCAGTACAAGTGGAAAGAAATTTTCTGAAGTGTCGAATGGGTTTGTGGTGTACAACAAATATGAGGCCATTTTTAGCGGGTATTTAAAAATGAAGGATGGAGTTGTAAATGCGGATGAAACGCTATTAACTCTACCTTTCAAACCTAAATATCCTAATGCGTATATAAATGGTCGAGTATCAGGAAACCCTATGACCATTTATGTTGATCAATATGGCAATCTTAAAAAGCAAGCCCCACAGACTTTCGAAGATGGAGATCTTGTTTTCATCGTAGGAAGTTTCTCAATCTCAAACGGGGGGGGGGGTAACTCTTAAGGGGTTACTCTCAAAAATAAAGCACTTCTTCAATAGAGAGGAGGTGCTTGCATGCTAAATGTTAAATCAAATGGAACAGCCAAAGAAATGCTGAAATACCAAGATTTACAGAACTATATGGTTAAATTGGTCGAAAGCTATGGATTCACTGTATATGGATGCAGATCAGGGCATATGGGATTTTTGTATATTGTCGGGGATAGTCAAGGTTCCATTGGATCACACGAAATTACGATCCCTGAAGAATGGTCAACAGATTCTTTCTATTGTATTTATACATTTCCTTCTGACAATACAAATAGCCCTGCAAAAATTACCTTTACTCAAAATAAAATTAACATTTATTCTATTTTGAATAATTGGAGTGATTCTAGGTATCTGTGTGTGACAATTGCTTGTGCATTTAGATTAGACCAATTTAACAGACCATAAGGAGGTACTTATGACAACTTTAAAACTTGCCGACGGTAGTCAATACAATCTTACTACTGCCGGCTTTTCTTATGCCGATGCTGAAAAGCGGACAATCGGTTTAGAATTGCTTACGAATCAAACATTGGATGAGGTTATCACCACATTTGGTGATAAATCGAAAACATCTAAAATGACAGTCTCATTGGATAGCGATGTAGATGGTCCAACGTATGAAGGATATACAGAGCTTGTCAATTCCTATGCAGTCAAAAAGGACGTTCAAGGTTACTCGAATAAAATCAGTATCAAATTGAGTACTCCTGAAACAGTTATCGACAACGAGGAATTATCGGTAGCTATTACCTATGCATCTGAGAATATCCCTGATGAATTGGCTGCTGAGTGTAAGTCCATTTTCGAGAATTGGGAAGGCCTTGCCGAAGGTACGGAAATCAAACAAGGGAAACGTCTTAACTACAATGGCGGTCTTTGGAAATGTGCTAGAACACACAACAAACAGTCCGACTGGTATCCGGGTGCAGAAGGAACTCTATTCGAGCAGTTAGATGCAGAAGAACACGCAGGAACTCAAGAAGACCCTATCCCAGTTCCTGATAGCGTAACAACAAGTGGATTTACGTACGTGTATGGCAAATATTACCAAGAAGGCAGTGATATTTATCTTTGTCAACGAGGAAGCGTAGAAGACCCTGAATCGATGTATGGTCAAGAAGTCAAATTGAACTATGCACCGTCTGCTTTGATTGGTCATTATTTCGTAAAAGTTTAGGAGGTATAAATTATGGATTTTTCACAATTAACTGAGTATTTTGTAGTAGTTGTTTTGGTGGCTTGTTTGGTTATCGGTTATATTCTGAAAACCGGTTTTGATTTTATTCCAAACAAATATATCCCAACCATTCTTGCTTGCGTAGGAGCTATATTAAATGGCATTGTAAGCGGTCCATCGGTAGAAGCCATCGTTTACGGAGCTTTGATGGGCTTAGCAAGTACAGGGCTCCATCAAGCGTTTACTCGATTTGTAGAAGGTACAAAAGAGGCTGAATAATGGATCAAATGTTTAGCGATGTAGTCATAGCGATCGTAACCGCACTATGTGGCTACATCGTATGGCTTTTAAAAGACATGCGGAAGTCATCTAAGGAAAGAGACGAAAGAGAAGAAATCGAAAAGAGAGCCAACCGCAAAGGAACTAGATGTCTTTTAAGACAACAAATTATCGATTATTACGATAAGTACACGGAACGAGGCTTTATTACTTCTCATGGCTACGAAAACTTAAAGGATATGACAGAAGCGTATGAAGATTTAGGCGGTAATGGTACCGTTCACAAAATGGCAGAAGAATTAAAGAAACTGCCAATCAAGGATTAGGAGGTAAACAAAATGGCATTAAATGGAATTGATGTTTCTAACTGGCAAAATGGAATCAACCTAAGCGTTGTTCCGGCAGATTTTGTGATTTGTAAAGCAACGGAAGGGAATCATTATGTTAGTCCTGATTGCAACCGCCAATACCAACAGGCAAAACAGGCAGGAAAATTGTTAGGTGTATATCACTATGTAAATGGAACAGGCGGAGCAATCGCAGAAGCTCAATACTTTGTAAATAACTGCAAAGGATATATCGGAGAAGCTATGCTTTGCGTTGACTGGGAAGCTCAAGGAAATGGCCAGTGGGGAAACACAACTTATCTAAAACAAGTATTGGATGAAATTTATCGTTTGACCAAAGTCAGACCATTAGTATATACGAGTGCGAGTGTTCTTAGATCTCAAAACTTTGATGCGATTGCCAAAGCCGGATATGGTTTGTGGATGGCCCAATATGCGAACAATAACATTACAGGTTATCAGTCTGATCCTTGGACCGACGGAAAAGGATTAGGAGCTTTCTCTTTTGTAGCGATTCACCAATATTCAAGCCACGGCCGATTGAATGGATATTCAGGCAATCTTGATTTGGATATTTTCTATGGTGACAAGACCGCATGGAAAAAATACGCTCAAGGATATCGTGGAGGAACTGTTGAACAACCTGAAACGAAACCGTCACAGTCTAGTCCTTCTGGATCTACTTTGGACCTAGTTTACAACGTAATGCTTAATAAATATGGTACAGGCGAAGCTCGAAAAAAAGCATTAGGATCTCGCTATCAGGAAGTCCAAGACTTTATCAACCATATCGATCAAGCATCCGCTCAAACGCTGGCAAACGAGGTCAAAAGCGGAAAATATGGAAATAACCCTGTTAGAAAAACTGTATTAGGATCTCGATATGAAGAAGTACAGAATATCGTTAACTCAGGCAGTGCGGTATATTATACCGTCAAAAGCGGAGACAATCTAAGTGCGATCGCTCAGAAGTATGGAACGACCGTTTCACAATTAGTAGCTTGGAATGGAATCAAGAACGCTAACTTGATCTATGCCGGCCAAAAATTAAGAGTTAAGTGATAGAACGTAGAAACGGAGAAAATCTAGGGGATTGGTATTACAAGGCCAATCCCTATTTTCAAAGAGGCTATGGATTGCCAAATTGTACTGCCTATGCATGGGGGAGATTATCTGAGATTTGTAACGATTCTGTTACATTTTACGGAGGCAATGCGATCATGTGGGCCAATAGACCTGAGATGATCAAATTAGATTCTCCTAAACAAGGCAGCTGCATAATCTATAGCGGAGGGATTACGGATTCCAGAGGAAGATTCTGCGGACATATTGGAGTTGTAGAACATTTATACTCTGACGGCTCAATCGATGTGTCTATGAGCTCGTATGGGGGCTATATATGGCGATTATATAGATTAAGGCCTCAAGATAATTACCGTGTGCCTGATACATACGGATTATCTTTCTATGGTTTTTATATGTATACTGGTGTGCAGTCAAAATTAGACGAAGAAGCACGCATCCGTGAGGAACAGAAGAAAGAAGTATTGGAACAGATACAAAAATCCACGGAAATATATTCCGGTCATCCCACGGGAATACTTCAAAATGTACAATCAAAAGTACAATTTGAAAGTGCCAACATTATTGATGCGTTACCGATTTGTATAGTTTTACTGATTTTTCTATTCAACTATTTTTTTCGATGTAAAGGGAGCTAAGCAGCTCCCTGATTTTTTTTATGGGAAAGGCGCGCTGTGTAGGATTCGAACCTGCATCCTTCAGATCCGGGGTCTGACGATCTATCCAATTGGATCTAACAGCGCATACAGACAGTATAGTCTTTGAATCTTACGAAGTCGTGACTATGGGGAGCGATTAGCTCTCTTTTTTTCTTTACTAAATGTGTAAATTATGCGTATTTTTTTCTAAAAATCTTACATAATCACGAATTTTAAGCGATTCAACACCTTTATATAAAGGTCATCAATTGTATATTTTCTTCTCTTTGGTCCCCCTACGCTCCACCAATAGTCGAAAAAGCCGATATTTATCGGCTTTTTAATTTGCAATGCGTAAAATCGTGCGTAACTTTTTCCAATTTTTACTTTTTTGAGATGGCATTTAG